>JBGVJO010000137.1:0-3617 GCA_045129535.1 Eubacteriales bacterium | reverse complement strand
CACGAACGCCTTGATCTCCATGCTCACTGAGGGTGATAATACGGTGGAAGTAAACATTAACGATGTAATGGAAGGCAGTCACAATATGGCGAACATGACTATAATGAGTTTCAATATCCTTACCACAAAGCCGGACGAAGCCCGCATCAACCGCGTTGTTCAAACGATTCTTAATGCGGACGCCGATACCGTCGGTTTGCAGGAGGTATCACCTTACTGGATGGATGTTCTTAAGGAGAGACTCAAGCACACGTACGCCTACGTTGGTGAGGGAAGAGACGGTGGACACAACGGAGAGTACAGCTGTGTATTCTATAAAAAAGATGCGTTTGAGTTGCTGGATAGCAATACGTTCTGGCTTTCCGAAACGCCGGATACCCCCTCTGTACATCCCGATTCCGCTTACCCCCGCATCATGACCTACGCCAAGCTGCGAAACAAGAGTACCGGACAGGTATTTGTCCACGTAAATACGCACCTTGACCATGTAGGTGTGGAAGCCCGCGAATTCCAGTCGACGGTTCTGACGGAAAAGGCATCTGCCTTTGAGGGACTTCCCATTCTTATGACCGGTGACTTCAACTGCGTATCCTCCGAGGAAACCTATAAAAACATCATTAACGCGGGTTACTCTAATGCCGCTCTGATCGCCCCCGTGGCAGAGAAGCAGGCAACGTTCCCCGGCAACGGAAAGGTAATCGACTTCTGCTTCTGCAACGAATTCGTTTATCCTCTGGAATATGAGGTTGTGGATGAAATGATAGACGGCGAGTATCCCTCTGATCATTATCCGATCGTAATTCATTACGGAATGTAAGTTCAATCGACAAGGAGTAAAAATGAGTTTTAATCTTTTTGAATCGGCAAAGAAAAACGTGCTTGTTGTAGCCCACCGCGGTGCATGCGGCGGCAACATCCCCTGCAACACGTTGGCCTCCTACGGAATCGCCGTAAAACAGGGTGCTGATATGATCGAAGTGGACGTGGAAATGAGCACTGACGGTAAACTGTTTGTGTTCCATCCGGGCATGGAGCCGTGGCATCTCTTTCACCGTGACCGCATCAGCCGCATGAATTCCGCTGACATTGCGCAGCTTCGCTATGTGAATACGGACTGCGTCAAAACGCAGTTTGGCATTAATACCTTTGACGAGATACTGGATGCGTTCAAAAACAAATGCTACATCAACGTGGATAAATTCTGGGGACATCCCAAGGAAATCGCTGCCGCCATCCGCCGTCATAATATGGAGGATCAGATCCTGGTGAAATCCTCCTTGTCCGACAGAGTGCTGAGCGTGCTGGAAGAGGTTGCACCGGATATTCCGTTTATGGCCATTGTCCGCAATAACCACGACGCCCACGAATCTCTCATGAAGCGAAGCATCCATTATATCGGTGCCGAAGTTCTGTTCGAGTCGGAAACGGCCGAGGTTGCCTCTCATGCATTTGTGGAACGGATGCACAGGGACGGAAAACTCGTGTGGGCAAATTCCATTATTTACGATTACCGCGAGCAGCTTGCCGCCGGTCATTCCGATGACACAGCACTGACGGAGTCCGAAGAAATAGGTTGGGGCTGGCTGGCCGACCGGGGATACGATTTCATCCAAACAGACTGGCCGCTTATGCTTATCAACTATCTGAAGTCAGCGAACAAATATTACCGATAAAAAAGAACTCCCGAGGCTACCCTCGGGAGTTTCTTAATGCAATAAGATTACAGATTTTTGCCGTAGGCTTCCTCAGCTGCCTTCTTAACGTCATCCAAAGCCACCTTCATATCCGGCGCACGGAAGGAGGCAGTGCCCACCACGAATACGTTGGCGCCGTAGGCGGCAGCCAGAGCTGCGTTGGCTGCATTGATACCGCCATCTACCTGGATGTCCATATCCTTGCCCATTTCGTTGGCGTGACGGCGAACAGATGCAATCTTCTCCAGCATATCAGGCATGAACTTCTGTCCTCCAAAGCCGGGCTCAACGGTCATAATCAGCACCATATCCAGCTCCTCCATAAAGGGGAACACGGTCTCAGCAGGGAACTTGGGCTTCAGAGACATGGCTGCCTTCATTCCGCGTGCGTGAATGTTCTTCAGCACCTCCATCAGCTCGTCCTCAGTCAAGCCGATGTCGTTGTGGATGGTGACGATGTCTGCGCCGGCATCCTTCAAAGCGTCCAGATAGTTTTGGGGAACGCAAGTCATCATATGTACGTCAAGCGGCAGATCGGAAACGGTATTGATGGCGCGGATCGTATCAAAGCCGAAGCTCATGTTGGGCACGAACATACCGTCCATTACGTCGCAATGAAGCCAATCGGAGCCGGAAGCGTCCGCACGGCGGATTTCGTCGGCAAGATGAAGAAAATCACAAGCCAGAACGGAAGGGGAAGTCAAAATTTTCATAGTGGATCTCCTGATATATTAGAAAATAAATTTTGTCGTATGGAGTCAACATTTCCCGCAGAAAGGCAGCGGTCTGCGTAGCAAAACAGACCGACGCCCATATTATGTATAAGGGGAAAATGTTTGATAGAAGAAACGAAGCGCAGAAACGGAACCGGACAGAAAGAAACAGGACGTGAACCCCAGGGCCGTTTCACGCTGATGAGTATATAGAGGAATGCTCCGGTCAACCGGGGCATTCTTCGCGGAGAAGACACACTGCGTGAGCGGCCAGCCCCAACTTTTCTCCCGTGAATCCCATCTTTTCCTCGGTTGTCGCCTTAATGTTGACGCGAGAGACAGGAACACGGCACGCATCGGCAATGTTTTGTCGCATCTGCGGCAGCCATTGGGCCATTTTCGGGGCCTGTGCAACGATGGTGCAATCGAGATATTCCAAGGCAAATCCGGCACGGGAAATCTCGTCTACCGCATCCCGCAGCAAAATCATACTGTCGATTCCGTCAAACGCATCGGCCGTGTCCGGGTAATGGGCGCCGATATCGGGCATACCCGCCGCGCCGAAGAGTGCGTCGATTACTGCGTGAAGGAGCGTGTCTCCGTCCGAGTGGGCCTCGATGCCGAAATCGCAGGGAACACGCACACCGCCAATCACAAAGGGGCGCTGATCCCCAAAACGGTGTGCATCATATCCGTGACCGATTCTCATTGTTGTTTCTCCTGTCTCGCCCGCAGAATTGCTTCGGCGATGTATACGTCGTTGGGTGTTGTCAGTTTGATGTTTTCGTTACCGCATTCAACCATTTTCACTTTAAAACCAAGGCGTTCAGCGAGCATACTGTCGTCGGTGGCTCGTACGCCGTCCTTTTCGGCAGTATAAACGGCGGCGCGGTAAATATCCGCCATAAATACCTGCGGCGTTTTAGCCAGCCACACCGTGTTACGGTCGGGAGATTCTTTAGAAAATCCGTTATCGGTTGCGATTTTCACCGTATCCCGTGATCTTTCCGCAGCTACAGCTACACCGTGCTCGTATGCAGCCCGAATCGTGTTATCGATCATTTCCCGTGTTACAAGGCAGCGCGCACCGTCGTGAAAGGCTACGAATTTGGCTTTATCCGATACGGCATCAAATCCGCGCTTGGCAGATTCCTGCCGATCACTTCCGCCAGCCAGGATTTTCGATATCTTTTTGAGTCCGAATTCCTGA
>JBGVJO010000136.1:0-4934 GCA_045129535.1 Eubacteriales bacterium | reverse complement strand
CAGCTTTACGTTCCGCGGAATCATGGTACGGAACAGCTTGTCGGCGTAGTATTTCTTCAATTCTGCCAGTACCTGGGCGCTGAGATTCAGCCGACCGTCGTACATGGTGATCAGAATACCCATAATGCCCAGGGAGGGATTGAACTGATTTTTCACGCGGCGTACCGTCATCATCAGCTGGGAAAGCCCTTCCAGGGAGTAATATTCGCACTGCATGGGGATCACGATGCCGTCCGCCGCGGACAGTGCGTTCACCGTCAGCATACCAAGGGACGGAGGGCAATCGATGATAATCACGTCGTACTGTCCCTTCAGGGGATCAATGGCATCCTTCATAGCGGCAAAATGCCGATCCCTGGTGATGAGATCGAATTCCGCACCGGCCAGATCAATGGTAGTGGGCAGAACGGAGAGATTTTTATATTCTGTCTCCACAATGGCGTCCGTTGCCGGATAATCCCCACTCAAAACCCCGTACAGGGACTTTTTCAGGTTTTTTCGGGAGATTCCCACACCGCTGGAGGCGTTTCCCTGGGGATCGGCGTCGATGAGCAGTGTCTTTTTGCCCAATTGAGCCACCGATGCCGCCACGTTGACGGCCGAGGTGGTCTTTCCCACGCCGCCTTTCTGATTGGCAAATGCAATTACAACCGTATGTGTCATGATTTCCCCCTATGGATTGATGGATATAGTATAGCATTTTTGCCGTGGGAAATCAAGGCGAGAATGTAAATAATGAGATTTTGGCGATTATTGTAAGTTTTCGTCCACCTTTTTCAAAAGGTGGCGCGGTTTGGGCGCGTAGCCCAAGCGACTGCGTTTCTTTTTGTTAGCTTTTTTCTTTGCCGACTTGACGAAGTCAATGTCGCCTCATAGAAAAAGCGGCAAGCAATTTCTGCATTCGTGCGTGTAATCAGCGGCCCTGCATAGCGCTGTATTGTTTCACGTGAAACATTCCGATTTTGCCGTCCCCCCGACAGCCATTGTTTCACGTGAAACATGGTTCACCTTGGGAATACGTATCCGAATCTCCATTTCTTTCTCCGTCTCCGAGCGGGTGGTCACCGCATCAATTCCCGCCTGCCGCATCACGTCCACCGCGTGGTGGATCGAGTTCACGAACAGCCGCACGTCCCGCACCACCCATTTTTGCCGAATTTTTGGCATTTCCACCGGCTTTTGTGCCTTTTCCGCCGATGGATGGAGCATACTCTCCACGTATTCCTCCGTTTCCGCCACGTTTAGGTGATTCTCAATCACGTGCCGTAAGGCCAGCAGCCTGTCCTCCCCGGACAGTCGCAACAGAGCACGCGCGTGCCGCTCCGTCAGAGCGGAGGATAAAATCAGCGTCTTTTCCTCGGGAAGATAGCGAAGAAGCCGCAGTTTGTTAGCCACAAAGGATTGGCTGACGGACAATTTCCGCGCGATATCCTCCTGGGTCAGATCGTACATACGAATCAGGGAGGAAATGGCTGCCGCCTGCTCAAACATGTTCAGATTTTCCCTCTGCAGATTCTCAATGATAGCAAGAGCGGCGGATTCCGTCTCATCCGTCTCCAAAATCACGCAGGGCACGCTTTCCATGCCCAAAAGGGAAGCCGCGCGTAGCCGCCGCTCCCCCGCGATCAGCTCGTACTTGTCCCCATGAATCAAATGCCGCACCGTCAGGGGCTGAATGATTCCGTACTGGCGAATGCTGTCCGCCAGCGATGCAATGGCTTCCGCCTCAAAAAATCGCCGCGGCTGGCTGGGATTGGGGGAAATATCCTTGACGGGGAGCAATTTTATGGCCGCACCCTCGGGAATCCCCCGCTGCTGGCGCCCAAAGCGGATCACTCTGTCGGATTTTGTCGAAGCATAACGGGGCAGACCCAGCGCCGATTCTTTTTCTGCATTTTCCATGGAATAAAAAAACATTTTCCTATCTCCTTTACAATTTTCCTCGCATTTCCTTTCGGGAATACATAGCGGAAATATTGTAGCACGGGGAGAATGGGAAAATGTTTTGCATTGCGCGGGCCGAAATCCATTTATTCCGTCGCCCAAGGGGCGGGAATGACAGGTAAGGACTATCAGAGAGGCTTTTTTGCAATCTGTGCATATTGCCGCGGATAGGCGGCGGGTGTGGGGGAAATTTTGCGGATCGTGAGCAGATAGCGGGGATTTTCATCACCCGGCACGAAATATTCCAGGGAGTTTTCCACTACTCCTCCCAGTTTTTGTAAACATTTCCTGGAATCTGCCAGTTCTTCGGGGGCGGATTTGCCCTTCATGGCGATAAAACAGCCGCCAACGCGCACAAACGGCAGGCACAATTCCAAAAGAATGGGCAGTCTTGCCACCGCACGGGCGGTGACGAAGTCAAAATGCTCCCGATACAGGGCGGTTTTGGAGAAATCCTCCGCCCGACCGGACATCGCCACAAAATTGGAAATTTCCGCAGCGGCGGCGGTGTCGTTCATATGCATGCATTTTTTTGCCGTGGCGTCCATGGCGGTAACCCGCAAGTCGGGCCGTGCCGCCGCCACGGGAAGGGAGGGAAATCCTGCACCGCTGCCCACGTCCAGCAGCGATCCGTCCTCCACCGCGCCAAGGGCGGCGGCGCACAGAACGGAGTCCAGTATGTGCTTATGGAAGATCTCCGCCTCGTCGGTGATGGCGGTCAGATTGAATTTGGCGTTGTCGATCAGCAGCATCTCGACGATCGTGCCCATACGGCGGGCGATTTCCTCCGTGCGGTACTCTGCAGGCACGGATTCACACCCCAGATAGCGGGAGATTATGCTTTCATATATAGAAAGGTGTTCCATAATAATTCCTTTTGGTTCGTTGTAATAGACTCGGTCATAGTAAACGGTGGGTAGCGGGGTGTTTTTGGCGCTCGTGAGGTGTGTTATCTCCACGGGACGTCGTGTGGATGTTGGCTTCGCCAAATCCTGCCGTCCCCTACGGGAAAAAGTGATTATACGGAGAGCCTTCCCCAGCGGGGGAAGGGGGACCATTTTGCTACGCAAAATGGTGGATGAGGTGCTTCGTATTTTCATTTTTTCTGCCCCAGATAGATCATAAGCACCGTAATATCGGCGGGGTTCACGCCGGAGATCCGCTGGGCCTGTCCGATACTCAAGGGGCGAACGGCAGTCAGCTTCTGGGCGGCCTCGGTGCGGAGTCCCGCAATAGCGGAATAATCCAGCTCGGGGGAAAGGGGCACGTCGTCCATCTTCCGCATACGGCGGGCCGCATCCTCCTGACGGCGGACGTACCCTTCGTATTTGATCTCCGTTTCCACCGCATCTGTCTCCCGTCGGTGCAAATCGGGCCGATCGGGATCCAGGGGAGTGAGAATATCGTAGGTGATCTGCGGACGGCGGAGCAGATCCGCCATGGATGCGCCGGTGGACAAAGGCGTGGAGCCCACGCCCGTGAGGATATCGTTTACCTCCGAAATGGGGCGAACGTGCGTTCTTGATAAACGGGACTTCTCCGTTTCCACCATCTGCCGGTGGGTGAGAAAATCTCTGTACCGCTCCTCGCTGATGAGGCCGCATGCCCGTCCGTGCTCGATCAGCCGCTCCTCCGCGTTATCCTGACGGAGCAACAGACGGAATTCGGAGCGGGAGGTCATCATACGGTAGGGCTCGGCGGTGCCCTTGGTCACCAGATCATCAATCAGCACGCCGATGTAGGAGGAGGAACGGGAGAGGATGAGGGAATCCCGTCCCTGCAGTTTGCCGCAGGCGTTGATGGCGGCGATCAGACCCTGTGCGGCGGCCTCCTCATAGCCGGAGGTACCGTTGAACTGGCCGGCGCCATAGAGATTCTCCACCGCTTTCGTTTCCAGGGTGGGAAGCAGGGCGGTGGGATCGATGCAGTCGTACTCAATGGCGTAGGCGTAGCGCATGATTTCCGCGTGGCGGAATCCCTTGAGGGAGCGAAGCATGCGGTACTGCACCTCCGCCGGCAAAGAGGAGGAAAATCCCTGCAGGTAGATTTCGTCCGTGGACAGTCCCATCGGCTCCACGAAGAGCTGATGACGGGGCTTTTCCGCAAAGCGGACGATCTTATCCTCGATGGAGGGGCAATAACGGGGGCCCGTGCCGTGGATCTGCCCCGAATACATGGGGGACAGATGGATGTTTTCGTGAATGATGCGGTGGGTTTCCTCGTTGGTGTAGGTGATGTGGCAGGGGATCTGTGTGATCCGATTGAGAGCCGCCTCGTCGGTGCGGCGGGAGAAGGGGACGATGTAGTCGTCCCCGGGATGGATCTCCAGTTCATCAAAATCGATGGAACGGCGGTGGATGCGGGGCGGTGTGCCCGTCTTGAACCGCTGGAGGGGAAGACCCGCCGCCCGGAGTGAAGCGGACAAAAAGGTCGCCGGCAGGGAATTGTCGGGGCCGGATTCTCTCTGCACCGTGCCCACGTGGGTATGACCGGCCAGATACGTACCGGTGGAAATAATCACCGCCCGGGCGAGAAATTCGCCGCCGGGGCAGGCTACAACGCCACGGACGATTTTTCGTCCGTCGGGCAATTCTTCGGTGAGAATATCGGTGACTTCCGCCTGGATCAGATAAAGATTGGGCTGATTCTCCAGCACCCGCTTCATATGGGCGGTGTAGAGATTCCGATCCGCCTGCACCCGCTTGGAGCGCACGGCCGCACCTTTGCCCGTATTCAGCGTGCGGGATTGGATGGTGGCCACGTCGGCCGCATAGCCCATCTCCCCGCCCAGGGCGTCGATCTCATAGACCAGATGCCCCTTGGCGGTGCCGCCCACGGAGGGATTGCAGGGCAGATTGGCTACCGCATCCAGCGACAAAGTGAACAGGGCGGTTTTGCATCCCATACGGGCGGCGGCCAGGGCGGCCTCACACCCCGCGTGCCCCGCACCGATGACAATAATATCGTACATATGTTACTCCGAGTGAGAA
>JBGVJO010000135.1:0-2097 GCA_045129535.1 Eubacteriales bacterium | reverse complement strand
GCCAATGTCGCGCTGACGGATGAGGAGTTCTCAACCCAAAGAAACTTACACCTCATCCACCATGCGACATTCCGCTACGCGGAAGTCGGAATGGTCCCCCTTCCCCCACTGGGGAAGGCTTGGATTGTATCACTATTTTTTTAGTTAAACCTCTCCTTTAGCACCTATGGCCTGCGGGGTTTTTCTTTAAAAATCCCGAATGGGACAAAATGCACAAGAAAAACTTTCCTACTTTATATATTATATACACTCCATTTCTCTTGTTTTTTCTTTTATTTTATGGTATAATTATATGAATATAAATATGTCGATTTTTGAATCGTATTTTACATACAGAAAGGACGCGCCAACGTGTACGGCGCGGCGTAAAATCTATGTTTTCACCCTCTGAATACGGCCGCGTTTGGGACTCCATCCTGGACGCCGTCAAGGAAAGCGGAGAACTCTCCACCACCGCTCTCGATTTCTGGTTCCGCAACGTGAAGATCGTTTACATCGACGATGCCTCCGTTGTCTTTTCCGTGGAGAATGAACTGAAAAAAGACAATATCCTGGAGCGGTACGCCCGTGTGCTTGCCGACTGCACCGCCGCCGTTGTGGGCGGTGATCCCACCATCGAATTTATCGTAGAAAAAATCACGCCCCAGCCCCTGGAGGGCGAGGGTCGGGTGAATTCTCCTCTTTCCCGTGCCAAGGAGATCGAAATGGAGAAAAAACGGGAGAAGGAAGAAAATCTCCCTCCCTTCCTGGCGGTGGATCAGGTAGCCCGTCAGAAGAATCAGGCCGGCGGCGGGGAGCAGCGGCTCACGTACAATCCGGAATATACCTTTGAGAACTTCATCGTCGGTAACTCCAACAAGTTCGCCCACGCGGCGGCTTTGGCGGTGGCAAACAATCCCGCCTCCACCTACAATCCTCTGTTTTTGTACGGTCCCTCCGGTCTGGGTAAGACCCATCTGATGTACGCCATCACCAACAAGCTCTTTGAGAGTTCTCCCAATCTGAACGCCATCTACATCAACGGTGAGGATTTCACCAATCAGCTGATCGAATCCATCTCCCGTCGGGAGAACGCCGCTTTCCGTGAAAAATACCGCAAGGCGGATATTCTCCTCATCGACGATATCCAGTTCATCGCCGGTAAGGAATCCACCCAGGAGGAATTTTTCCATACCTTCAACGCTCTGTACAGCGATCACAAGCAGATCATCCTTACCTCCGACCGTCCGCCCAAGGAAATGGTCACTCTGGAGGATCGGATCCGCTCCCGCTTTGAGCAGGGTCTGATCGTGGATATCCACCAGCCGGACTACGAGCTCCGTCTGGCTATTCTGAAAAATAAGGCACAGTCCATGAATCTCCTGATCGAGGACGACGTGCTCTCCTACATTGCCGAAAAGCTTCACTCCAACATCCGTCAGCTGGAGGGCATCATCAAGCGGATCTCCGCGACCCACCTTCTGGACGGTGCCCAGATCAATATGGATCTGGTGCGGTCTCTCGTTCCCATGTTCCAGCAGGATACGGAGCCGGTGGGCGAAACGGCGGACAAGATCATCGCCGCCGTGGCCAAGCGGTACGGTGTGAGCAGTGAGGATATTCTGGGCGTGAAGCGCACCAAGGATATCAAGACCGCGCGAAATCTGGCTATGTACATCATCCGCCAGGTGACGGATCTGTCCCTGAATTCCATCGGCGTTATGTTCGACCGGGATCACTCCACCATTCACTCCAACATCACCGCCGTGGAGAAGCAGCTGAAGACCGATGCGGCCCTGGATAGCGAGATCGCCGACATCCGCCGGGAAATCAAGAAGTAAGAATCATTTATTTTTAAAGTTTTTGAGGTGTGGAACTTTTTTCAAAAAAGTTCCACGTCATTCTCCCCATCATCTCACCGGTTTTTCCACAGTATGTGGATTACCTTGTGGAAAAGTAATGATTTTCCATCAGACTTTCTGTGGAAAATTTCCAAAAACAATAAAATTCCCCCGAAAACATCACGTTTGGGAGAGTGGAAAAATAAAAGTAACACCTACTTGGAAAAGTCCTTTTTTCGACAATGCGGCATTTTCCCTTTGTGGCCGATGTGGAAAA
>JBGVJO010000134.1:0-1255 GCA_045129535.1 Eubacteriales bacterium | reverse complement strand
TGAGAGGAGGGTGGACCCTATGCGTGCGGGCGTAATTATCTGTAAATTTCCCGCATTTTGATGACAATTACCGTCTTATGTGTTATAATGGATAAAAATATTTGGGAGGATCTATTATGACTGCAAAATGGATCATTCTTCTGCTCGCCTTGCTGGGCAGTGTATACTCCATCGTATTGGAGATCGTTCGCCATCGCTCCGCCAACAATCCTACACCTGAAAACGTATCGGACGTGTATGATGCACAAACCTATCAGACCTGGAAGAAATACAGTGCGGATCATTGTCGGCTGAATCTGATTTCCGCCGTTATTACCGGTGTTCTGACACTGGTGTTGCTCGCAACCGATGTATACGCCGTCTTTGCGGCATTGTTCCCGGCAGGTATGTATTGGCAGCTGTTTGCCGTTGTGCTTTTTGAAACGCTCGTGGGTGCTGTCGTAGGACTCTTTCAGAGCTATATCAGCACAATGGTCATTGAGCAGAAGTACGGCTTCAACCGTTCCACGATGAAGACGTTCCTCTTCGACCGCCTCCGCGGACTGATCCTCGGATTGATTCTTTCCCTCGGTCTTGTTGTATTGGTTGCATTGTTCTACACATGGCTTGGCGGCTGGATGGTCGTTTTGTTTGCGTCTGTGGTATTTTGCATTACCCTGGCAATCAGTTTCCTGTATCCGATTTTCAGCCGCATCGGCAATAAGTTCGTTCCCCTTGAGGATGGCGAATTGAAGGACCGTCTTATGGAACTTCTGACGAGCCATGGCTATCACGTTAAGGCGATTGAGGTAATGGATGCATCCCGCCGCACCACGAAGCTGAACGCCTATTTCACCGGCTTCGGTAAAATGAAGACGATCGTACTCTATGACAACCTGGTGAATGCCATGAGCGCGGATGAGATCTGCGCGGTATTTGCCCACGAGTTGGGCCATGGACTGAACAAGGACGTGACCAAGATGCAGATAATGAACGTAGGCAATCTGGTCCTTATGGCGGTTGTCGCCTGGTTCACCGTCCGTGATCCTGCGCTTCATACGGTATTTGGATTCAGCGAGGTGAATTATGGATTTGCGTATATTCTTATGGGCGTGATTCTGAATCTGATCCAGCCTCTCACCGGTATCCTCACCAATGCATACAGCCGCAAGGCAGAATACCGTGCGGATCGGCAGGCTGTCAAAGAGGGATACGGACCCGCTATGATTACGGCTCTGAAAAAGCTGGCCAAGGATAACTTTGCTCATCTGGCCCC
>JBGVJO010000133.1:0-1225 GCA_045129535.1 Eubacteriales bacterium | reverse complement strand
TTCTCCGTCAAAGGATGCACACCTCGCAAAAGGATCTTGGGATCCTCCTCTTCTCTTGTGGAGATACTTCCGGTGATCACCACCGCCTCGTTCAGCACCAGCTCCGCACCGAATGCGGCAAGGGATTTGGCAAAGACGATCACTTCTATCTCACCGGTGCGGTCTTCCACGGTGATAAACGCCATCTGCTCCCCGTTTCGAGTAGCCTTGTTCTGGCGGCGGGTGATGATGCCCGCAATTTTCACAACCTGCTTGTCCGCATACTGAGCCGGGGAATCCGACGGGGATTCCTCCTCGGGCATATCGTCTGCGGCAAAGGATGCCTTGATTCCGGCGATGGAATCCGGTCCGATCTGCTCCAAATGCTTACTGTAATCATCCAGAATATGCCCGGAGAAGTACAAGCCGGAGCTGTCCTTTTCCAAGGCAAGAAGCTCCCTTGCGCTGAATTCGGGAACATCCGGCAGCGAGATCGCAGGGATGGCCGGCGTGTCCTCCACCGCCATTGCGGCTGAAAACAGATCCAGCTGCCCGGCCACGCTTTGCCGATTGGCGGCGGAGCGGGCATCCAGCACCGTTTCATACACGATCAGAAGCTGACTGCGATGGGCGCCCAGCCCATCCAGCGCACCGGATTTAATCAGCATCTCCAGCTGTCGCTTGTTGCCGATGCAGTCACCCATACGGTATACGAAATCATCAAAGGAAGTAAATTTGCCGCCTCGCTTTCGCTCGGCGATCAGGGATTCCACAAAGGGACGTCCCAGATTTTTCAGAGCCAAAAGGCCGAATCGAATATTCTTTCCGTCCACGTGGAAGTCCCGATCGCTCTCATTGACGTGAGGCGGAAGGATCTTGATTCCCACACGGGTACATTCAGCGATATATTCCGCCATCTTATCGGCGGAGCCGAGGACGGAGGTAAGCAGTGCACTGTTATATTCGCGGGGATAGTGAGCCTTCAGATAAGCAGTCCGATAGGAAAGCACGCCGTAGGCGGCCGCATGGCTCTTATTGAAAGCATAATTGGCAAAGCCAACGATCTCCTCAAAGAGATCGGCGGCGGACGTTTCATCGATTCCCCGCTCCTTTGCACCGGCAAGGAAGGAGGCACGCTCACTTTCCAGAACGGACAGTTTCTTTTTGGAGATGGCACGGCGGACGATGTCCGCACGGCCAAGGGAATAGCCCGCCACCACCTGAAAGATCTGCATAACCTGTTCCT
>JBGVJO010000132.1:0-1751 GCA_045129535.1 Eubacteriales bacterium | reverse complement strand
ACGCATTCAATTCTACATAATCCAGATTATTAATTCCTTCGTTGTCGATCTGCTCCAAAACGCGGATGCAGTTTTCGATACCGTCGGCCGCGAGGTAGCGGTGATTGAACGTAGCGGTTGCTTCTCCGCCGGTGGATGCCCATCCGATGCCAACCATACCGGCCTCCGAGAAGGTGGTAGGCTTTACGTCGGCCTTCATAACATCCAAGAGACGGAAATAGGCGTCTCGCACGGAAATCACGTGATCGATCAATCTCTCCTCACCGGAAAAGCCGTTTTTAACGTAACTTACCTTTGCGGGACAAGGAGAGATAAAGAATACGCCGATGTCCTCAGAGGACAACTCGGGATGCTCCTCCAGCGCCTTCTTGCGCGCCAGCTTGGCGGCAATATCCACAGGCGGAAGAAGCGGGATAACGTGGTCACAAAGGAACGGATAGTTCATACTGATGATCCGCATTATTGCGGGACAGGCTGAACTGATCACGGGCTTCGGCACATCCGGATCATTCAGATACAAGCGGGTGTATGCCGATACGATCTCCGCGGCTCTTGCCACCTCAAAGACGTCGTCAAAGCCAATGGACAATAAGCCTGAGATCACATATCCGATGTCGTCCAAGTTATCAAATTGCGCGTACAGAGCCGGCGCGGGAAGCGCGATTCTGTACTTGTACTTTTCCAGATCGGAAAAGGAGTCATGGATCGCACGTTTCGCTTTATGAGGGCAAACACGAATACACTCACCGCAATCAATGCAGCGCTTGGAATTGATGACGGCGCGCCCATCCCGAATACGAATGGCCTCAGTAGGACACCGTTTCAGGCAGGTGGTGCATCCTTTGCATTTGCTCGCATCCAACGACACGGAATGCTTGTATGTACTCAAAACAGCACCTCGCTTTTTTGAGCGTTTTACACACAACGAACTCAGTAATTGACCCGCATGGTAATCGTCGTGCCAACGCCAATCTCTGTGTCAATATGCATATAGTCGGTATACTTTTTCATATTGGGAAGTCCCATACCTGCGCCAAATCCAAGTGCACGGATATTGTCGTTGGCGGTGGAATATCCCTCCTGCATAGCCTTTCCGATATCAGGAATACCGGGTCCCTTATCGGCCAGGATAATCTCAATGGCATCATCACCAACGATAACGTCGGCCACACCGCCGTGTGCGTGGATGACCATATTGATCTCACCCTCGTACATAGCAATGGAAACACGGCGCATCACATCCGGCGAAAAGCCGAGCTGACGGAGTTTTTTCTTCACCATCACCGAGGCTTCTCCCGCAGAGGAGAAGTTTTCTCCGTCCACGTCAAAATGAAAACGGATCGTCTCAGACATGAGCGGCACCCGCTTTTCCCTGCAGACCGGCTTGGTACAAAAGACCGCAGGCCTCGTAGGCACGCAAAGGCGAGCACATAACGACGATGCCGCATTCGCGCGCGAGCTCTACCATTTCATCTGTAGGAGATTTATCGCGGACGAATACGATACACACCATATCCATCATGCTGGCGGTACGGATTACCTGAGGGTTAATCAGGCCGGTCAACAGAACGCCCTGATCCTTCACATAGGCCAAAACGTCGCTCATCATATCACTGCAGCAGGCGGAGTACACTTCATTTTGGAGATTTTCTTCACCGCAAAGAAGCTTTGCACCCAAGAGCGATTGAATTTCAAAAATTTTCACGAGCGTGTCCGCGCCGATTAAATCGGCATCCTTTCGAAGAAAGTGT
>JBGVJO010000131.1:0-1474 GCA_045129535.1 Eubacteriales bacterium | reverse complement strand
AGGCGTAGCCGTTGGTTTTCACAGTGCCCAAGGGCGGTGTCTCATAGGCGATGTTTAGTATTTGCCCCGGATAGATGTAATTTCCGCCGGCCAGCTGAGGATTGTTTCGCCACAGCTGATTCAGCGATACGCCGTAGGCGTTCGCAATGGAGTTCAGCGTGTCCCCGCCGCGGACGGTATAGGTGAGCGTCGGGTACAGAAGCACCAGCGTCTGTCCGATACTCAGCTTTTGTGGATTTTCCAGATTGTTGTCGGTGATGATCCGCGAGGGCGTAGTGTTGTTCTTCTTCGCAATGGAATAGACGGAATCGCCTTCCTTGACGGTGTATATGATCATAAATTCCTCCCATACGTATTATCACTGTCCAGTATATGAAAGAGATAAAAAACGGTTCCAATCGGTATAAAACATCTTCCATTTGGCAGAATAAAAGGGTATAATAGATATATATATGCACCACCCATTGTGTGTATAACAGGAGGAGTAGTTGTGAGAATTCATTCGGTACAGGGACGGGAGATCCTTGATTCCCGCGGTAATCCTACGGTAGAGGCAACCGTAATTCTGGCAGATGGTACTGTTGGACGGGCATCGGTGCCCTCCGGCGCATCCACGGGACAGTTCGAGGCGTTGGAGCTCAGGGATAACGACCCCGATCGTTTTGGCGGAAAAGGAGTAACCCAGGCGGTTGTCAACATCAATACCACCATACGTGAAGCTGTTGTGGGAGAACACGCTTCTTTCCACGACGTGGACCGTATTCTTCTGAGTACAGACGGAACAGAGGATAAATCCAAGCTGGGTGCAAACGCTACCCTGGCGGTATCGTTGGCTACGGCCAGAGCGGCCGCCGCCGATCTGGCTTTACCCTTGTATCAGTATCTCGGCGGTCGGAACGGGGTTCGTCTGCCCGTTCCGCTGATGAACATTCTGAACGGCGGCGCCCACGCATCCAACAATCTGGACGTGCAGGAGTTTATGATCGTACCGGTAGGCTTTCCCACCTTTGCGGAAGCACTTCGTGCAGGCGTGGAGATCTATCATACGCTGGGACGGAATCTGAAAAAAGCAGGCAAGAGCACTGCTGTGGGCGATGAGGGCGGCTTTGCACCCGATCTGCGGGAGGACCGTGAGGCCATTGAATTCATCCTTGCCGCCATTCACGATGCAGGATACGACACAAACCGTGTGAAGGTGGCGTTGGATGTGGCGGCAAGCGAGTGGGCCGTCGACGGCAAATACCATATGCCCAAGGAAAATCGGGATATGACCACGGAGGATTTGGTGAAGCGGTGGGAAAACTTGGCCGATGAGTACCCCATTTTCTCCATTGAGGACGGTGTGGGCGAAAACGATCGGGAGGGTTGGCGGCAGCTGACAGCGGCGCTTGGCCGAAAGATTCTCCTTGTGGGTGACGATTTCTTTGTAACCAATCCCCGCCGTCTGCGGGAGGGCATCGCCAATAAAGAAGCA
>JBGVJO010000130.1:0-3745 GCA_045129535.1 Eubacteriales bacterium | reverse complement strand
GGGCAAAGCCGTGCCGATGGGCAAGCTGCCCATCGACGTGGGATGCATCGTACTCAACTGTACTACCGTGGCGGCCATCGGCGCGTATTTGAAAACGGGTATGCCCCTTGTGGAAAAATGCGTGACCGTAGACGGCGGTGCCGTTAAGAATCCCCAGAACGTGACCGTGTCCATCGGTACGCCGATCTCACAGGTGTTTGCGTTCTGCGGTGGATTGACGGAGGATCCCGCCAAGGTGATCTACGGCGGTCCGATGATGGGTATTACCGTGCCCGATATGGATGCACCCGTTTTGAAAAATACCAATGCCGTTCTGGCATTGACGGCCAAGGAAGCCAAGCTTCCCAAGACCACTGCCTGCATTCGCTGCGGCTCCTGTACCAACACCTGCCCCTTCGGCCTGGCGCCTGCTGAGATTCTGAAGGCCTACGACCGTCGGGATATGGAGCGGCTGACGGAGCTTCACGTTACCGCTTGTATGGAGTGCGGATGCTGCAGCTACGTTTGCCCCGCGAACCGCCCCCTGGTACAGACCAACCGTATGGCGAAGGTTCTTTTGCGGGAAGAAAAAGCCAAGGAGGACGCAAAGAAATGAATAAGACACTGAAAATTGCCGTTTCTCCCCACATTCACGGAGGACGTTCTACCGCAGGCATTATGCGGGACGTGCTGATCGCACTGTTTCCCGCAGCGGTGGCCGGTACTGTGATCTTCGGGCTGCGTGCCCTTTTGGTCTTGGCCATTTGCACCGCTTCCTGCGTGGGATTTGAGTTGTTCTTCAATCTCATTACCAAGAAGGATTTGACCGTAACCGATCTGAGTGCGGCCGTAACCGGTTTGCTTCTCGGACTCAATCTGCCCGCCAACGTGCCCCTGTGGCAGTGCGTGGTGGGATCTCTGTTTGCCATTGTGGTTGTCAAGTGCCTGTTTGGCGGCATTGGCTGCAATCTGGTGAACCCTGCCATCACCGCCCGCGTATTTATGCTGGTGGCGTTTGGTACCATGGCTATGCCTGCATTCCCCACCATTGTGGACACTGTGTCCGGCGCAACGCCGCTTTCCTCCCCGGAGAGCATCGGTACATATTCCGTGACGGATCTGCTTCTCGGTCTGCGCGGCGGCGCCATCGGTGAAACCTGCGGCATCGCCCTTCTGATCGGCTTCGTATATCTTTTGATTCGCCGCGTCATTACCTGGCACATTCCCGTAAGCTTCGTGGGATGCGTATTCCTGCTTTCTTTCTTCATGGAGGGAATGGACGCTATGATGGCTTTGCGGATGGTTCTGTCGGGCGGTCTTCTGATCGGTGCCATTTTTATGGCTACCGACTACGTAACCTCTCCCGCCACGGCCCTCGGTAAGATCGTCTTCGGTCTTGGTGCGGGCGCGCTGACCGTCCTCATCCGTTACTGGGGTGTATATCCCGAGGGCGTGTCCTTTGCGATTCTCCTTATGAACATTCTGAATCCGTACATCGACAGTTGGACCAAGCATAAAGTACTCGGTGTGGGAGGTAAGAAGGCATGATGAAATCTGTAAGAAGTATCCTGACACTTTTGGTGATCTGTGCGGGTATGGCTGTACTGATGGCGGTAACCAATACGATCACCGCCCCCATCATTGAGCAGAATCAGGCGGCCGCCGCCAACGACGCATTGAAGGTCGTTATGCCGAACGGCCAGGGCTTTGAAAAAATGGACGTAAGCGGTTATACGCTTCCCGCTACTGTGAGTGAGGTTTACTCGGAAGCGAGTGGCGGCTACGTGTTCCAACTGACTACCACCGGTTATTCCTCCGGCCTCGTGATCCTCTGCGGTGTGAATGCGGACGGTACCATCAGCGGTGCCACCTGCCTTTCCTCCTCGGAGACACTGGGCTACGAAAAGACCTTCGGTGAGAACTTCATCGGTAAGAACATGGAGGGTGTGGACGGCGTGGATACCGTATCCGGCGCCACCAGAACCACCGGCGCTTACCGTGATGCCATGAAGGATGCTCTGAACGCAGCGATCATTCTCGGCGGCGGATCCGTGGATCTGCGCACCGAAGAAGAAATTCTGAATGACAATCTGTCCGCGGCTCTTCCCGGTGCCGAGGGCAAGTTTGAAAAACTCTTTATTGTAGAAGTGATCGACGGCATCGATGCCGTGTACACCGCTGAGAACGGTAAGGGTGCGGTCTGCATCGTAGGCGAGCAGTTTATCGCTGTGGATGAAACCGGTGCCGTGATTACCGACGCAGCGGAGGACGTAGCGGCTAACGTGGCTGCCCAGATGGCAAAGCTGAATGCTACTGTCACCACCGACATCGATCTGACCCGGTTTGAGGGTCTGCCCTCTGCCTGCCTGTCCGCCAAGAAAACGGATAGCGGCAACTACATCCTGGAGATGCGGGGCGCCGGCTACGGCATCAACGGCGGCGACGATTATCATCCCGCCTCCGGCGAGTATATCTACATCCGCGTGTCCATGACCGCGGACGGCAAGATCATCGACTGTCTGACCGTTTCCCAGAAGGAAACCGACAATATCGGTTCCGTATGTGCGGATGAATCCTTCTACGGACAGTTCGTAGGCAAGACGGAAGCCGATTATAAGGAGATCGACGCCATCTCCGGCGCGACTCTGACCACAAACGGCTATACCAAAGCGATTGAGCGGGCATTTGCGTCCGTGAAGATTTTCGAGGGAGGTGCAGGTAATGAAAACTAACGGAAATCTGTCCACCCTTCTTCGGGGTATTTTGAGAGAAAATCCCGTACTGGTACTGATTCTCGGTACCTGTCCCACCCTGGCTACCACCACCAACGTGGTGGGTGCCTTCGGTATGGGAATTGCCGCACTGGTGGTGCTTGTCTGCTCCAACGTGCTCATCTCCCTGCTTCGCAAGATTATTCCCGATGACGTGCGTATCCCCTGTTACATCGTAATCATTGCGGGCTTCGTGACCATCGTGCAGATGATCGTTCAGGCGTATTTCCCCGCACTGTACGATATGCTGGGCGTGTACCTGGCGCTGATCACCGTAAACTGCATCATCCTCGGCCGTGCCGAGATGTTTGCCAGCAAAAATTCCGTGGGCAAATCCGCCCTCGACGGTATCGGTATGGGCCTGGGCTTTACGCTGGCACTTTGTGCTATGGCTGTGATCCGTGAGGTTCTCGGAAACGCTACCTTCGCCGGTATGCCTATCCCCTTCCTTGAATCCTTCAAGATCGCTTTTCTGGTAAAGGCTCCCGGCGGTATGCTGGTGTATGCTTTGCTGATCGCTCTGGTGGCAGCCATTACCCACGGAAAAGCACCTGCCAAATCTGATTTTTCCTGTGAGGGATGTCCCTCTGCCGGACACTGTCACACCGCAGAATGCCATAAGAAAGGAGAAGAAGTGTAATGGATCTTTTCAAGAGTTTGATCGTTATTTTGCTCTCCTCCGTTTTGGTGAATAACTACGTGCTCAGCCGCTTCCTCGGTATTTGTCCCTTCCTGGGCGTATCCAAAAAGTTGGATCAGGCCTCCGGTATGGGCATCTCCGTAACCGTGGTTATGCTGCTGGCCACGGCCGCAACCTGGCCCATTCAGCACTTCATTCTGAATCCGCTGAATCTGGGCTATATGCAGACCATCCTCTTCATTTTGGTTATCGCATCCCTCGTGCAGATGCTGGAGTTGATCCTCAAGCGGTTTATCCCCGCGCTGCATAAGAGCCTGGGCGTATATCTGCCCCTGATCACCACCAACTGTGCGGT
>JBGVJO010000129.1:0-2571 GCA_045129535.1 Eubacteriales bacterium | reverse complement strand
ACGTTTACGAAATTGCCCCAGCGGCCGATGATCTGTCCCACCATCACGGCAGGGCCCGCGATATCGGCAATCACCGGGAACGGAATCCGCTTGACACGGGCCGCCACAAGCGCTGCCAAAAATCCGGCAATAATACCGCCGTAGATGGCCAAGCCGCCGTTCCAAATAGCGATACAGTTATACAAGGTGCCGCCAAGGTTTTGTAAGAACGTGCCGCCGCTCACCAGATACTGATCGAATTCCATAATTACGTAATACAGACGGGCACCGATCACGCCGCAGAAGATAAGCGCCAGCGCCAGATCGATGATATGATCGGATTTCACGCCCTCGTGCTTGGCGTGCCACAGAGCGTACAGCACCGCCAGGATCATACCGCAGGTAATGATCAGGCCATACCAATTCACGTCAATGCCGAACAGGGAAAAGGCGATCCGGTCCATATGGAAAGGCTCGATTCCCAGCCCGGGAAAGGATACGTACGTCATACTGTTTCCTCCTTATTTTCTGTAAGCGGTGCGATGACAGCCATCGCCGTGGCTTCTTCCCGGAATACCGAGCGAAGCACCCGATTGGCATCCTCCACCGTAAGGGATGCGATAATATGGGGTTCATCAAAGGGCTCCTCGCCGTCAAGGATCGTATCCATCATATTATGACAGATCTCCTGGGCATCATCAAAGGACGACACACAGTTGGCATACAAAACCCGTCTGCAGCGCTCGAAGGCGGCGGGATCGATGCCATCCGTCTTGATCTTCTCCATGTACGCGCAATATTTTTCATACACGGCCTCCGGGTCGGAGGATTCGCCTGAGAGAATATTGTGTGACACTTCCAGACAATGGGTAAATCCGTAGGACATTGCCGACGAGATCAGTCCGCTCTCATACAACTCGTTGCGGAACACAGAGGAGCGGGAGAACAACACGTCGTTCACAATGTCCATCACACACTGTTTCTTCATCCGCTCACGGGGATCGGGGGAAATATCCGTATCCTTCACACCGATACAGAACAGGGGCTTGGACACCTGCATCTCGCGGTAAAACCGCTTATGCACCACCGTCTCCGGCTCCGGTTCTCTCTCCAACTCGAAGGGTGCGTCATCTGCCTCAGTCAGTACTTCATCGGCCACGGCCATAACACTCTCGGGTGTCACGTTTCCGCACACAAACAAAGCCATATTACGGAGGTTATAGAATACATTGTGTGCCCGCCGAAGGGTTTCGGCAGTAATGCCGCTGATGCTCTCAACCGTGCCCGCTACGCGGATGCGATGGCCGTTATTCTCGTACAGCGCATCCATCAAGCCATAGTAAATGGCGTCAGAGGGCTGATCCTCCGTCATTTTGATTTCCTGGGCAATGATATCCTTTTCCCTCATCACCGATTCATCGGTAAAGTGAGGGGTGGCGACCATATCCAAAAGGATTTCCAGGGATTCATCAAAGCATTCCGTGCAGGAAAATAAATAGCAGGTACTCAGAGAGGACGTAAACGCATTGGCATCCGCACCGGTCTGTGCAAAATAGTCGAATGCATCCACCCCGTCCTCCATCTCGAACATTTTATGCTCCAGAAAATGGGCCGTGCCGGCCGGGATCTCCGCAAACTCCTCTTCATCCGCAAAGCGGAAGCGCAGATTGGCGCCTCCATAGTTTACAGCGAGAGTGGCAACAGCGGTGGAAACGTCCTTGGGCGCAACGAAGATGGTAAGGCCGCTTTTGTGATGCAGTGTATAATACTTCTCACCGAGGAGCGTGCTGATGTGCAAAGCCGATTCATTCATCCTCACACACCTCCCCACCCGTTCCGTTCATGAAGTACACGGTATCCAGCTGTATTTTTTGTGCAGCCGAGGCCACGTCGGATTTGGTAACACCCTCGATACGGGCAATCTCATCCTCCGGCGTTGTATCCCGGCCGGATAGCATCCGTCCCAGCCACCACATTTCCATGGAGGACGGCTCATCATACACCTGTTTGATGGCGGATCGAATGGATTTTTTCGCTGCGTCAAATTCCGCATCGGTGATATGCATCTGCCGCATCTCATCCAGCTGGTGCAGGATCTCGGCCTTTGCAATTTCCTTTTTCGCAGGATCAATGCCGCAATTGACCATCATCGTTCCTTTAATCAGATCCATTGCCGAGGAACAGTGGTAGCACAGTCCCATTCTCTCGCGCACGTTCATAAACAATTTGGACACGGGGCCGCTGCCATAGATTTCGTTCAGCATAAGCATGACGGCCCGTCCGCCGTCTGCCTCCGTCAGTCCGGTGCGGAATCCCAGGGACAATTTCCCTTGCTGCACCGGCTGGTCCTCGATGATTTCCTTCACCGATTTCACCTCGCGGATCACCTCGGTGGAAAGGGGCTGAGGCTTGACGCGTTCTACTGAGGAAAAGAGATCGGCAAATTTTGCCGCCACCCGGTCTTCCCCGCCGCGTCCCACGTAGAAAATCTCGCACCGAGCGCCGCTCAACAAGCTTCTATATGCATCATACACACTTTCCGCCGTTGCAGAAAGCACGTCCTGTTCCGTTCCCACCACGGAGATTCCGTAC
>JBGVJO010000128.1:0-3691 GCA_045129535.1 Eubacteriales bacterium | reverse complement strand
GTGCGCTGACGTGCGCGGGTCTGGTCCCAGTCGATAAAGTGAATGCGGCCGAACTCACCCAGGTCCATCTCACCGTCAGCCATAACGATGGTTACGTTGCGGCCGATGATGGAGGAACGCAGATGTGCATCGGTGTTGTGGCAACCGAAGTTGTCCTCACCGTGCTCCTCAGCGAATACCAGAGCCTCATGACCGGGATGCAGATACATACCCTCATAACGGCAGGTGGGAATCCACTCTTCGAATACGTTTACCAGATCCTGCTGAAGGGTCTCCAGACCGGTCATGGACATGTCGAAAGCGCATTCCTGAGTGATTACGGAGCAAGTGGTGTGGTGGGAGTAAACAACGACGATTGCGTTCTTCATGCCGGACTTGGCGGCCAGCTCTTTTACCTTATCGGTTACGTCGTGAAAGCTAACGGCGCGATCACGGGACTGCAGTTTAAAAGACTCTCTGAATACCATTCTTTTCACCTCAAGCGTTCTGCTTTTTCAGATCGTCTGCTGCACGTCTGGTAGCAGCGATCATTTCGTCGATCATAGCGATGGGATCTTCTGCATTCATGATACCGGAAGCGGCGCCTGCGGCTTCGGAACCGGCCATGATGAAGTCGTAAACTTCCTGACCGCAGGTGATGCCTGCAGCCTGCTCTACCATAATGGAGGGGTCAACGGCCTTGATAGCCTTGATGGAATCCATTACGTAAGCCATGGGGCTTGCACCCTTACCGCCGCCGATGATTTCGGAGGGTTCGGGATTGATGATGTCGGGATGAAGCTGGGCAATAGCCTTTGCCTCGTCGAGAGTATCGGCGCATGCGAATACAAGCATATCCAGCTCTTTTGCGCGGTCGATGGTCTTCTTCATCTGGGGGAGGCTCATAGGCTTCTCGCAGTGATTGATCATAACGCCGATAGCGCCTGCATCCTTAACACCCTCGGGGAGGATGTCTGCGCATCCGCGGCCCGGACGAAGGGTATCCATATAGGTGCAGAATACCTTGAGGTTCTTGGTGTTTTCAGCAACACGTCTTACCTCAAGCGCAGGGCAGATAAAGAGAACGTCAATGTCGTATTTCTCAGCGGCTTTGTCAGCAGCGAGAGCGTACTCCAGGAGCTTATCGCCCCAAACGTAGTTCTTAGTGCCGATCTCAAAATAGGGGGTTCTGATAGTCGGTTTCATTATTGACTCCTAAATGTATGTATTCGGTTGAATTATCTCTTCTGCTGCAGATCGAAGCGAGGATCGTAAGCCTTCTCTTCGTCGGTGAACTTACGGAGAGTGTTGATGGTCTCGCCGCCGTTCCACTTTCTGTCGCCGATATCTTCAGTGGTACCCATAACGGTAACGTTCAGCTGTCTGTGACGTGCGCGAACGTGGTCCCAGTCGATGAAGTAGATGTGAGCGAACTCACCGCCGTCCAGAACGCCATCCTTGATGGTCATGGTCTCGCTGGGGCCGAAGAATACGGAAGGGAGGTGACCGTCGGTGTTCATGGAGGTATAGTTACCGGGCTCGTTTACGTAGCGGCCGAACTGAGCGTGGATCGGACCGGGATGACGGTAGTCGCCTTCGTCGGTGTAATCGGGAATCAGCTTACGCATGATGTCCAGCAAATCGTGCTGCAAAAACTCCAGGTCGAAGGTGTCAACGTCGTGGGAGCACTCCTGGATCATAACGGAGCAAGTGGTGTGGTGAGAAGCGATACAAACAGTACCATTCTTGATGCCGGATGCCTTTACGATCTCAACAACTTCCTTGGATACGTCGTGGAAGGTGGGGATCCAGCCTCTGGACTGGAGCTCGAGTTCTTTCTGAAATACTTTGAATTCCATGGTGATATACCTCACAAAAATAATAGAAATTGGACATATTCTGCCGTACATAAATATAGCACGAAATCGCCCGAAAGTCAATAGATTTCATACATTAAAGGTAAGATTGTACTGTTTATGTAAAAAATGATTATTATATTGCAATTTATTCTTGAAAGGTGTATAATGTCATAGAATCAAGGGAGTGCCCTGACTTCCTTTTGATACGCATTTTGAATTGATTTCTGTTTTACGGAGGATAAAACGTTTATGAAAAACGAGTCTTTGATTCAGGCAAAAGAAGCATATAAAATTGAGGCGGAATGTATCACCAATATGCTCGATTATTTCGATGAGGAGGCATTTGCCAAGGCAGTAGAGATGCTTGCCGGCGCTGCCCGCATCGGCACCTGCGGCTGCGGCCACTCCGGTATTATCTGTCAGCATTTCTCTCACCTGCTGTGCTGCATCGAGCGTCCTTCCCGCTTCATCTCCCCTGCCGAAGCAGTTCACGGTGCTACCGGCTTCCTGTGTGAGGGTGATGTGATGGTATTCGCTTCCCGCGGTGGTAAGACCAAGGAGCTGCTCCCCATCCTTGATATCTGCAAGCAGAAGGGTGTGCGCGTGATCACCGTTACCGAGAATCTGGAATCTCCCTTGGCAGAGGGTGCGGACGTTGTTCTGAAGCAGTACGTAAACCGTGAGACGGACAAGTACAACGCACAGGGTACCACCTCCACGACGGCGCTCTGCATGATCTTCCACAGCCTCCAGGCTGCATTGATCGAGGAGACCGGATATAAAAACGAGCAGTTTGCCGTTATTCATCCCGGCGGAGCTGTTGGCGAGCGTCTGAATAACCACGCTCTGTAAGCGAAAAAATACACAAAAAGCCGATGCTGTTGCATCGGCTTTTTTCATGTGAAAATCAATCCGGGAAAGGAACGCTGTCTTCCCCGCACAGGAAGCGGTAGACCGCGGCGTACTCTTCCCTCTTTTTCTTTATGGTTTGTGCGTTGGGGGAGTATGTGTTTTTGCGATAAGCACGGAGCATAACGTTCTTCGGTGTATCCTCCGGATCAATAAACTCAAGAGCGTCTGCCTGATACCCCATGCATTCCAAACGGAGCAGACGAAGAGCATCCGTGGCGGTCTCGCAGAATTTTCTGCGAAGAATGGGGCGCTTAGCGATAAAGTCCAAGGGTTCACAACTCAGTTTTGTACTCAATTCCCGCTGGCAGCAAGGCGTGGACAGAATCACGGATGCGCGCCATTGGGAGGCGAAATCCAGCACAATGTCCGTTGCCACGTCGCACGCGTGAAGGGAGATAACCATGTCCGGAGGCCGGGTGGGTGTGTATGCACCGATATCGGAGCACAGAAAATGCATCCCGTCAAACCCCATTTTCTTTGCACATTCCGCGCAATAATCGATGACGCTCTGCTTCAGATCGATGCAGATCATATCCACGTCGCGGTTTGCGATAAATTTGAGAACGTAGTAAACGGCGAAGCTCAGGTAACTCTTGCCGCAGCACAGATCGGCAATGTGAAGCGTGCCCGCTTTCGGCAAATGCTCGACTGCTTCCAAAACAAGTTCCGAAAAACGGCAAATCTGACGGAATTTTGCCTGCCGTTTATCGTGTACCCGACCGGATGCATCGGAGATTCCCAGGGCAATCAGAAAAGGCTCGTTCCCTTTTAGCACACGGTTTTTAACGCGGTCATTTTTCTGAAAGGATTGGATACTGTCGGCAAGGCTTCGGGACGGGCCCTCGTCCAGTGATTGGCAAAGCGCACCGGGAATCACGGCGGTGACTTTACCTTTTTTCGAAATCATGAGAGAGGCGGAGCCGTTTTTGTCATTCAGGTCC
>JBGVJO010000127.1:0-18668 GCA_045129535.1 Eubacteriales bacterium | reverse complement strand
CTTCGAGACCTTCCGTGTGTACTCCGCCTATCCCGCTGACGTGCGCACCGACGCGCTCAAGCTGATCGCATCCATCGGCCGCTCCTGGTCCAAGCGGATCGAGGGCGAGGAATAAAAATAAAAACCACCCGAAGGGGTGGTTTCAATAGAGCAGTAAACCCTACAAACAGGAAAAGGATAGAGAATTTTTTGTTCTCTATCCTTTTTTGACAAGCACTGCATTTGTAGACAAAAATGCGTTTTTTAGTTATGAGTGATGAGGCTCGCTCACGCTCACCGTTATGAGTTTGCTCCGCAGCGAACCCCTGCCGCAAACGTTATGATATGATCGCCCTATTTTCTTAAACTGCACCGCAGGTGCATCATAACTACGCGAAGCGTATCATAACTCTAAACTCGCCAAAGGCGATCATAACTGCGCAGCTGCTCTATGGCAGGTGCGCCAATGGGTGGTTTTCTTTTTGTCGTTCACGCGCACAGATACGCCACGATGGCTTTCAGCGCCCGCACCGCTTCGGCGGTTGGCATGATGGGCGTGCCCTCGGCGTAGTCGTGCCGCTGCTCCTCGCAGGGCGGAATATGGATGAATCCGCAAAGCATCCGTTTTGCGTGCTCCGAGGCATAACTCATCAAGTGATAAAACAAATCGTTACACACGTACGTGCCCGCAGAATAGGATATTTTCGAGGAAATTCCCACTTCCTTCAAAGCATAAGCCAGCTCTTTCAGGGGAAGATTAGAGGGAAGGGATTCCGGCCCGTCCTCCGCGATTTTTTCGCCGCTGAAGGTAACGCCTGCGTTGTCCGGGAAGCTGGACGCCTTCACGTTGACGGCGGCGTGCTCCAGGGAGATTCCCTCCCGGCCCACGGCCTGTCCCAGGCAGAGGACCACGTCCGGCTGGTGCTCGTCCAACAGCTCGTACAGCACGTCGGCGCACTTGTCGTACACAACGGGCAAGGTGGCGGTGGTGATCAGATGATCGCCCCACATAGCGGGCATGGCCCGCACCGCCTCACAGGAAGCGTTCAGTGCACTACTTCCAAAGGGGTCAAATCCGGTAATCAGAAACTGCATGATCGTTTCCTTTCTGCGGTGATTTTGATTGGTATCATTGTAACACACGAACGGGTGTTTTGCAATAGGCATTTGCAAAAAACACTCCCAAAAAACGGATATTTATCGGGGAATTTCGTGGGCAATCTGTCAAAAATCGGCGAAAATTCGCCCAAAGTGGGGGATGCACCCGATTTTTACCCGGGTTATTTCCGGCGGCGGTGGGGCTCGGGCTTAACGGGCTCCGTTTTTCTTACCCACAAAGCGGGGTGGCCGCTGACCGCATAGCGAACGCCGTCGGCGGCAATGCCGCAAAGAAGCAACGCACCGCATCCCGCGGCAAACGCGGTGATGATCCCGGACAGATCCACGGCCGTGTTGGCACACAAAACGGCGTAGCCGGCACCGCTGATCTGCAATAGGATCACGGCAATAGGCCCGATCAGCGTCCGCATCCACACCATCTTATGACGGATCAGAGCGGCAAGCAAAAGGGGGATGCCCACCAGCGCCGTAAATCCGCCGGCCAGAGAGAACCAGCCACTCAGCATATCATAGGCCCATTCGGCCTCGGGCAAGGCAGACTCCGCCACCCGTTTTGCCCACGTGAGCGCCATCACCAACGGAGGAATTGCGCCCGCGCAGACCAGACAATCCGCCACCGCCGCAATGACCGGGCGTTTTCCCGTCAGCGGAAGACAGCGCAATATGCAAATAATCACCGATACTGTAACAATTAAAAACGAAAGCATTGCATTTTCCCCCCGAATGATATACAATAATGGTAGAAACGACACCGTTCGCCACGCAGAACGGTCTCACGTATAAGTATAGCACACAGATTTGAATAAATATAGCCGTGCCAACTTTTTTCGGGAACATTTTTCCGAAAAATCCGTCGAATATACAAATCCCATACCCGGAGCTACTATGAAACGTTTTTGCCTTATTCTCGCCCTTTGTCTTTTGATCCCGTCGCTTTGCTTAAGCACGCCCGGGTCTTCTCTGCCTGTCACGGCAGATCCGCAGACGGATGCGCCAGACACGCCGGCGCCGGCAACGGAACCTCCCGTAACGCTGCCTCACGAAACGGAGGCTTCGCCGGAATCGGATGTGGAATCGGAAACCGTTCCCCCGGAGGACACGGACGTGCCGGAGGAAACGGAGCCGATCCCGCTGGAAACGCTGGCCGTGGAGGACGTGGTGATCATTATGCCCCCGCTGACCGGCATGAGTGAGGCAGAGGCCATGGAAGCCATTGATTCCGCACGGGCAGGCACTTCCCTGCCGGAGGGATTCCTTGACGTGCAGATCGAGTACGGCAGTTATCCCGTTCCCGCCGGCGTGATCTACGACGCTGCTTTCGTGGGCGAAAAGGCGGAAGACGCCTACTTTGTGCAGGCCACGGGCGGCATCGTTCTCCACGTGAGCCGCGGTCTTCCCTGGGTGAACGTGGTGGTGGAAAAGGGCGATAAGACGGCTTATCTGTCCTTCGACGACGGCCCCAATCCCAACTACACCGAACAGATTCTGGATATACTGAAGGAATACGATATCAAGGCCACCTTCTTTATGGTGGGCAAATACATGGAGAAATATCCCGAGATCGCCCGCCGCGTGCGGGAGGAGGGCCACTCCGTGGGATGTCATTCCTGCGATCACAATTACACCTATCTGTACACCTCCAAGGAAAACACCCTGGCGGATCTGGCCAAGTGGGAAAAATCCGCGGAAAAGGTATTCGGCGAGATTCCGAGCGAGCGGTTGTACCGCTTCCCCGGCGGATCTCTGACGGCCGGCACTCTGCGGAACACACTGAAGGAGGCCATCGGCTACGAGGGATACCGTGGATACGACTGGAATGCGTTGAACAACGACAGCCAGAACAAGCTCCGCCCCGCCGGCACCACCGTGGAGGAATACCTGAAGGACAGCTTTTTGTCCACCACGGCGTACAGCTTCCGCAAGGAAACCGCGCCCCACATTTTCCTCTTCCACGAAACCTATCAGGAGACGGTGGATATGCTGCCGTGGATGATCGAGTATCTGCAGGAAATGGGCTGCACCTTCGGCACGCTGGATCAACTGGATTCGTCTTGGTACCACTGAGGTGGGCATATAGTATAATTTAAATTGCACCTCACCGGCCCACCTCCCGAGAATTTCCCTGACGGAAAATTCTCCAAGGTACAGGCAAAAATGAATCTGTGGGCATATAGTATAATTTAAATTGCACCTCACCGGCCCACCTCCCGAGAATTTCCCTGACGGAAAATTCTCCAAGGTACAGGCTGACAATGGGATACACTTCAGTTTAAGTCGTACGACAACCACCTGACTCCCGAGAAAGTCTTTCAAAATGGGTAAGCCATTTTGAATCGGCTACGCCGACCAACTTTCTCCAAGGTGCAGACAAAAATGAACCTGTGGGCATATAGTATAATTTAAATCGCACCTCACCGGCCCAAAACTTCCGAGAGCCAAGGATGAGAGGGTGGGTAAGTTCGCGACGCGAACTCAGGGAGGGAGAGAAAACTTCTGGCGTTCCGAGTTCGTTTCACGAACTCGCATGGTTTCTCTCCCTCCCTATCGTATATACCACCCACCTCAACGAAAGGTAACACTATGAAAAAACGTTTCGGCTACGCCATCGCGTTCCTCGTTCTTTTGATTACGGAAATCCTCATCGCCCTGTTCGTGCGGGACGATTTCATCCGCCCCTACGGCGGGGATATCCTGGTCACGGTGCTGATCTGCGCCGCCGTGCGGATCGTGTTCCCGACAGGCGTCCACCTTCTCCCTCTGTGGGTGTTCCTCTTCGCCGCCGCGGTGGAGATTGGACAGTACTTCGATTTCGTCACCCTCCTCGGGTTGGGAAATATCGCCTTCTTCCGAATCCTTCTCGGCTCCACCTTCTCCATGGCGGATCTGCTCTGCTATGCCGCAGGCTGCGTGCTGTTTTTGTTGGGGGAGAGAATATTTTTAAAGCAGAAACAAACATAACCGACCGGGCTTCCCCTTGAGGGGAAGCTGGCGCGAAGCGCCTGATGAGGTGTACTGATGAACACAAAACACAATTCCGCCCTTACAGGAATATCACAGACATTACGAAAAAATATGACCAAAGAGGAAAATCATCTTTGGTATGATTTTTTGAGACAACTGCCACAAACATTCCGCCGACAAAAAGTGATTGGACGGTATGTGGTGGATTTTTACTGTGCCGAGGCGAAAATCGCCATAGAATTGGACGGATCGCAGCACGGCTCTCCGGAGGGCGTAATCAATGACCGTATTCGCGACGAGTATCTACTTGAACAAGGCGTCACTGTATTGCGATATACGAACACCTCCGTGCACCAGAATTTCCGTGGTGTTTGTCAAGATATATTAAAACATCTCAACACCTCATCCGCCTCACACAGTTCGGCACCTTCCCCTCAAGGGGAAGGCTGAGTGGGAATACCTCACGATTTGCCCCCCCGGACATTCATAAAGTTTTTGAAAAGGGTGCGGGGAAAACTTTTTGCAAAAAGTTTTCCCCGCATTATTTTTATTCCATTATCCAATTACTTCCCGCAGCGGCGGTCGATCTCGTCCAGATAGGCGATCAGATCACGGGGATCGTTGCCCGTGATGTTGGTGAAACCGAATTTCACGGCGCGGATTGCCTGCTCCCGGTTGTCGGCGTGGTAGCCCCAAGCCTGAATGCCGTGATCGTTGGCAAACTTCACTGCCTCCATAATATCCTCATCGGTGGGCAGGCGCTTGGAGTTCAGCGGCACGCCCATACCGTACATACGATCCAGAACGCGGGGATCGTACTGCACCATGTAAACGGGATAATGTCCCTGGGTCTTTACGTGGGGATAGTTATCCTGCACGTACAGAAGAGCCTGTGCGTCGAAGCTGGCGATAACGGAGCGATCCAGCACACCGAACTCATCCAGCATAGCGATGGTGGCGTCGATGCAGTCGGGACGCTGATCCTTAATCTCTACGTTGAGGATCATATCCGGTGCGCCCTCGTTCACGATGCACTCCAGTGCCTCGCGGAGAGTGGGGATTCTAAGGCCGGGCTGACCGAACTTCACACCGGCGTCCAGCTTCTTTACCTCCTCGAGGGTCTTAAAATGGATGCAGCCGGTGCCGTCGGTAGTGCGATCCACCAGATCGTCGTGCATAACCACCAGCACCTTGTCGCGGGTCAGGTGAATGTCAAATTCCAGAACGTCCACGTCCAGACGGAACGCCTCACGGAAGGATTCCAGCGTGTTCTCTGCAATGTACGCCTTGCATCCGCGGTGTCCGGTGACGCCGATCTTCTCAACGGTTTGATTTCTCATAATCCGTACTCCTTATTGTTTATGGATCGCGATCTCCGCAACCCGAATCCGACTCAGTCGGTATACCTCATTGTAGCATAACGGATTCCATATTTTCAAGTGATTTTTTCCAGTTTTATCCGACATTTGGTTGTTTCGCGCGCAACCGACGGTGTCTTGACATATTTTAGTGAGCGTGATACAATGATGTTGGAAAGCACAATCAGGGAGGAAACGGAGATGACGCACAAAGTAAACTGGCGCACATCCTTGCAGCCTTTGCTGGATTACATCTCCCGCAACACCGCCACCCTGCTTTTGTATGGGATCCTGTTCGGTACCATCCTTTTGTTCTACAGCCGGGTGGTCGGCGGATATGTAACGCTGTTTCTGGTCATTCTGCTGACAGCCTATGCCTTTTCCATGACGATCAGTTTTAAGGCGATGAAAAAACTGGAAAAATACGAAAAGGACGGCTGCCTTACCTTTTGGAAAATCGTCCGTCTGTCCTTCCGCATCGCCTGCCCCATCTATTGGTGCTGGTTTCTGTTCTCCTTCGTGCCGATCATGTCCGTGGATGCATGGTACATCACCGGATTTCCCATCACGATGGTCAGCGCGTTCCCTCTCAAATCCGTATCGGATTACTGGATCGGCTGGAAAAAGATCCCCTATTGGGCCCTCAACGCCGTGATCTACGTGGCCTTGACCGTGTGCGGACAAACCATTCTCCGCACCTTCTTCCCGTGGTAATATAAAATATAGCCCCCGCCATTCCATCGTGGAATGGCGGGGGTTTGTTTCTCACCGATAAAATCCCGCCCGCATACAGCGGCGGCACAATTCCTCCGTGCACCGGTGGGCGGTAAATCCGTCGTAGATGGCACGGGCACGCTTTGAGGAAAGGATCTCCTCCAACGTCTCATCAAACAAATTTCCCAGGGGGATGTCGCCGTTGTGATCCAGGCAGCAGGGCACCACGGTGCCGTCACACAAAACGCCGATCTGATCTCTGAGTCCGTAACAGAATCCCGTGTCGGAGAGAATTTCTCCCGCGGGATCGGGCCAGTCGAACTTCTCGCCCCACTCGAGGAACACCCGGGAGCGCATCCGGTACCCGGATCGGGTACTCACCCACTCCCCGGGGAACGCCCGACGAAGGGATGTGAGGATCATCTCGTTTTTCTCGTGAAGTGCTCCCTCGGCGCGGCCCTCCAGATTCCACAGCCGCAATACGGCAATGGTGCCTGCATCCGCCGCACGGGCGGCGAAGGTGACGCATCCCTCAATATATTCCTCAAAGGACATCCCGGGAGGATTGGCCTCGAAGGCGTGGAGGGAGATGTTCACCTTATGGGGACGGGCGGCCAAAATCGCCTCTCCCTTTTTCGGGAGCAAGGTGCCGTTGGTGGTGATCATGGATTTGAGTCCACGCTCCGCCGCCATTTCCATAAAGCGGGGGAGGAGGGGATGGGCCGTAGGCTCCCCCATCAGATGATAATACAGATACTCCGCCCAGGGCGCGACCCGATCCAAAAGGATGGCGAATTCCGCCTCCGTCAGGGAATGGGGCGGACGGGTGGTGCCGGGGCAGAAGGCACAGCGGAGATTGCACACGTTTGTGATCTCCAGATACACTTTACGGTGATTGGCCATCAGGACACCCTCCTTTCCGAAACATACCGAGGAGAAAAACGGCCGGATCCCCGGGGGATCCGGCCGTTTTTTATTGGAAATTACTTATACAGCTCGACGAACTTGGTCAGTCTCTCGTACTTGGCCTTTGCGTTGGCGTCAGCCTGTGCGAACAGCTCTTCTGCACGCTCCGGGAAGGACTGCATCAGGCGGCTGTAACGGTTTTCGCTCTTAATGAAGTCCACGTAGCTTGCGGTGGGTTCCTTGGAATCCAGGGAGAAGGGATTCTTGCCCTCTTCCTTCAGAGCGGGATTGTAGCGGAACATCTGCCAGTAGCCGGCTTCAACCGCACGCTTCATCTCCAGCTGGCAGTTCTGCATGGTGCCCTTGATACCGTGCATCTCGCAGGGTGCATAGCCGATGATGATGGACGGGCCGTTGTAAGCCTCCGCCTCCGTCAGAGCCTTGAGCAGCTGATTCATATCGGCGCCCATAGCTACCTGTGCCACGTATACGTAGCCGTAGGACATGGCGATCTCGGCCAGATTCTTCTTGCCGATGGCCTTACCGGCAGCGGCGAACTGTGCCACCTGACCGATATTGGAAGCCTTGGATGCCTGTCCGCCGGTGTTGGAGTAAACCTCGGTATCGAATACCATGATGTTTACGTCTTCGCCGGATGCGATTACGTGGTCCAGACCGCCGAAGCCGATGTCGTATGCCCAGCCGTCACCACCGAAGATCCATACGGACTTCTTCGCCAGATAGTGCTTCTCGGCGAGGATTTCCTTGGACTTCTCGCAGCCCTTGGCAGCCCAGCCCTCCAGCAGCTCAATGAGAGCCTCGGTAGCGGCCTGGTTTGCCTTACCGTCGTTGACGGTGTTCAGGTAGTTCTGAACGATCTCGGTGCACTTCTCGCAGGGAGTCTCCAGAGCCTTTACCTTCTCGATCAGGCGGTTGCGGATGGTCTTCTGACCCAGATACATACCCAAACCGTGCTCGGCGTTGTCCTCAAACAGGGAGTTAGCCCATGCGGGACCGTGGCCGGTCTTGTTGTTTACGGTATAAGGAGTTGCGGGTGCGGAGCCGCCCCAGATGGAGGAACATCCGGTTGCGTTGGAAATGTACATTCTCTCACCGAACAGCTGGGTGATCAGACGAGCGTAAGAGGTCTCGGCACAACCTGCGCAGGAGCCGGAGAACTCAAGCAGGGGCTGCTTGAACTGGGATCCCTTAACGGTGGTGTTGATGAGCTCATCCTTCTCGGATACGTTGGCAACGGCGTAGTCCCAAGCGGCCTGCTGGTCTTCCTGGGTCTCGCGGAGAACCATCTTCAGAGCGTGCTTATCGGTGCCGTCCTTATCTGCCTTATTGGATACGGGACAAGCCTTCACGCAGAGGGTACATCCCATACAATCCATGGGAGATACGGCCATGGTGAACTTGTAGTTGGTCTTGATAACCGGCTTTGCGGTGAACTTGGTGTTTGCGGGAGCCTTGGCAGCCTCCTCCTCGGTCATAGCGAAGGGACGGATGGTTGCGTGCGGGCAAACGAAGGCACAGCTGTTACACTGGATGCAGTTTTCGGGAATCCACTCGGGAACGTATACGGCAACGCCGCGCTTCTCGGATGCGGAAGAGCCCTGGGGGAAGGTACCGTCCACGTAATCCGTGAAGGCGGATACGGGCAGGGAGTCACCGGCCATAGCGTTGGTGGGAGCCACCACGGTGTTAACGAACTTCTCCAGATCGGCGCGCTTGGAGGTGAAGGCAGCCTTGGGAGCGTCCTCACCGGCATTCGCCCATGCAGCGGGAACCTGGATCTCTACGTATGCGTCGGAACCGGCGTCGATAGCGGCGTAGTTCAGATCAACGATAGCCTGGCCCTTCTTGATGTAGGACTTGTATGCAGCCTTCTTCATGTAATCGATGGCCTCATCCTTGGGCAGAATGCCGGCCAGGGAGAAGAATGCGGACTGCAGAACGGTGTTCTTAACCTTGGCGTTACCGATCTTCTTCGTTGCGATGGTGGTAGCGTCGATGGTGATGAACTTGATGTTGTTCTTTGCGATATAGGACTTAACCTTTGCGGGCAGATTTGCCTCCAGGCCGTCCATATCCCACGCGCAGTCAAGCAGGAAGGTACCGCCGGGCTTTACGTCGGAGATCATATCGTACTTCTTCAGATAAGAAGAGTTGTGGCAGGCAACGAAGTCTGCCTTGTTGATGTAGTAAGGAGACTTGATGGGCTTATCACCGAAGCGCAGATGGGAGATGGTGATACCGGAAGTCTTCTTGGAGTCGTACTGGAAGTACGCCTGAATGAACTTATCGGTGTGGTCACCGATGATCTTGATGGAGTTCTTGTTGGCGCCAACGGTACCGTCACCGCCCAGACCCCAGAACTTGCAGGCGATGGTGCCCTCGGCAGCGGTGTCGGGAGCGGGCTTCTCCTCAAGGGACAGACCGGTCACGTCGTCCACGATACCGATGGTGAAGTTCGCCTTGGGCATATCCTGAGCCAGATTCTCATATACGGCGAAGATGGAAGCCGGAGGCGTATCCTTGGAGCCCAGACCGTAACGGCCGCCCACAACCTTGATATCGGTTCTGCCAACGTTGGCAAGAGCGGTAACAACGTCCAGATACAGAGGCTCACCAAGAGAACCGGGCTCCTTGGTGCGGTCCAGAACGGCGATCTTCTTAGCCGTTGCGGGGATAGCCTCAGACAGCTTCTCGGCTACGAAGGGGCGGTACAGGCGAACCTTAACCAGACCAACCTTCTCGCCCTGTGCGAGCATATAATCGATAACTTCCTCTGCCACGTCGCAGATGGAGCCCATCGCGATGATCACGCGCTCTGCATCCGGTGCGCCGTAGTAGTTGAACAGCTTGTAATCGGTGCCGATCTTGGCATTAACCTGATTCATGTAGTCCTCAACGATTGCGGGGAACGCATCGTAGTACTTGTTGCAGGCCTCACGGTGCTGGAAGAAGATATCGCCGTTCTCAGCGGAGCCGCGGAGCACGGGATGCTCGGGGTTGATGGAGCGGGCACGGAATGCAGCGATGGCATCCTTGTCCACCATCTCCTCCAGATCCTTGTAGTCCCAGGTCTCGATCTTCTGGATCTCGTGGGAGGTACGGAAGCCGTCGAAGAAGTTCAGAACGGGAACGCGGCCCTTGATGGTTGCCAGGTGTGCAACGGCACCCAGGTCCATAACTTCCTGCGGGTTGGACTCAGCCATCATGGCAAAACCGGTCTGACGGCAAGCGTATACGTCGGAGTGATCGCCGAAGATATTCAGGGCGTGGGAAGCAACGGCACGGGCGGATACGTGAATAACGCACGGCAGAAGCTCACCTGCGATTTTGTACATATTGGGGATCATCAGAAGCAGACCCTGGGATGCGGTATAGGTGGTAGTCAGAGCACCTGCTGCCAGGGAGCCGTGAACGGCACCGGCTGCACCGGCCTCGGACTGCATTTCCACAACCTTAACGGTGTCGCCCATAATGTTTTTCAGACCGCCGGCACTCCAGGTGTCGGTTACGTCCGCCATAACGGAAGAGGGGGTAATCGGATAGATAGCAGCCACTTCGGTAAACGCATAAGAAGCATGCGCCGCCGCGGTGTTGCCGTCCATGGAAAGTTTCTTTCTTGCCATGAGATATGTGTCCTCCTGAAATGATTTATGTGATTATTTTTGCAAACAAAAAACAGCGGTGTGATACACACACTGTATATTATACCGCCGTTTTTGTGATTTGTAAATATGATTTTATTGATAATCCCGTGATTTTTTGTCTTTTTTGTGCATTTTTTTGCACAGTTTCAAAAAAATATTCCGTTTTTCGCCGATTTGCCGTGAAGGATTTACCAAACCGTCTTGCAAAAAAAGACGCACTGTGCTATTATTATAAGGTGGAATTTTTGTCACATCCGAAAAGAAGCCGCTCTGCGTTGCGGTGGAATATATCCTCCCGCTCTTCTTCCGTCAAGGGAAGCGCCCGAACGAAGCGGACGAAATCGCCGGGATCACCCCAGGGACAGTCTGTCGCGAAGAGAATCCGCTTTGCCCCGTGGGCACGGATCAACTCCATCACCGTCTCAGGGGAAGCATAGGAAAGGATGTAGGCAAGATCCAGATACACGTCCCGCCCCGCCAGGCAGGTGAGCACCCCGTCAAACTGACGGTTGCCGCCGCCGTGGGCAAAGACGATCTTTCCCGCAGCCCCCTCGTTCCCCTCGTACACCGCATCCACAAAACGGGCGGCACGCGCAGGCGGACAGTGAACCTCCTCGGGGAATCCGTCATCCACGCCCGCGTGGGTAACGACGGTCAATCCCAGCCGCACGGCCTTCCTTGCGATGCGGATATACCGGGGATCGTCGATGTACACACCCTGATAATCCGGATGGATCTTGACCCCGCGCAGGCCCATTTCCTTAATTTTTTCCAAATGCTCCTCGGGGGTTTCGTCATCGGGATGGATGCCGCCGAAGGAGATCAGCCCGTCCACCTCACAAAGCTGCGCGGCAAAGGCGTTGACGGAATCAAACTGCCCCGGCCGGGTAACCACGGGCAAAACAACGCCCAGATCCACACCGCCGCGGTGCAGACAGGCAACGAGATCCTCGGCCGTACCGTCGGTGCGGGGAGTAAAGCCGGATTTTTCGGCCAGCATGGGAATGGTTTTGGCCGCCAAAGCGGCAGGAAACGCGTGGGTGTGAAAATCAATAATCATAAAGAAACTCCCGCAAACAAATATACAATATTGTACCCCCGTCCTTCGGGGATTGCAAGAGCTTATAAAATTTTCAGGAGAACCCATTATGCCAATCACCGATTTCTTGGAAAGAAACGCCAGACTCTACCCCGGCGAGATCGCCCTGACGGAGATCTCTCCCCAGTACGAGCCGGAGCAGCAGCTGACCTGGCACGAATACAGCCTCATTGAGGCGGCAGAGGGCGAGGAGTACCGCCGCGAGATGACGTGGGGATCCTTTGACGAGGATGCCAACCGTTTTGCCAATCTTCTCTTCACCCGCGGCATCCGCCGGGGCGATCGGGTAGCGATCCTGCTGATGAACTGCCTGGAATGGCTGCCCATCTATTTCGGTATTCTGAAGACCGGCGCTTTGGCCGTGCCCATGAACTACCGCTACAGTGCCGAGGAGATCCGTTACTGCGCCAATCTGGCGGATTGTTCCATGATGATCTTCGGGCCGGAGTTCATCTCCCGCGTGGGCGAGGTGAAGGATGAGATTCCCCTGATTCATAACTGGTTCTTCGTGGGCAAGAAGTCCGAAACACCGGAATACGCCGACCATTATTCCTCTATGATCCATCACTGCTCCCCCGTTCCCCCGCCGGTGGAGATTGCCGACACGGACGACGCCGCCATTTATTTCTCCTCCGGTACTACCGGCTTCCCCAAGGCGATTCTGCACAGCCACGCGGCGCTCGTCTCCTCCTGCAAAACGGAGCAGGCACATCACGGACAGAGCCGTTCCGACGTGTTCCTCTGCATCCCGCCCCTGTACCACACCGGTGCCAAGATGCACTGGTTCGGCAGTCTGCTCAGCGGATCCCGGGCCGTTCTTCTGCGGGGCGTGAAGCCGGAGTGGATCATCGAATGTGCCTCCCGCGAAAAGGCCACCATCGTATGGCTTCTGGTGCCGTGGGCCCAGGATATTTTGGACGCCATTGACCGGGGAGATATCGATCTGAGCAAATACCGCCTGGAGGGCTGGCGTCTGATGCACATCGGTGCACAGCCCGTACCGCCCAGTCTGATCCGCCGCTGGAAAAATATTTTTCCCCATCATCAGTACGACACCAACTACGGTCTGTCCGAGTCCATCGGCCCCGGCTGCGTGCACCTGGGCGTGGAGAACATCGATCACGTAGGTGCCATCGGCAAGGCTGGATTTGGCTGGCAAACCCGCATCGTGGACGAGCATTTCTGCGACGTGCCCCGTGGCGAGGTAGGCGAATTGGCCGTATGCGGCCCCGGCGTCATGCGCTGCTATTACAAGAATCCCGAGGCTACCGCCGAGGTTATGCGGGGCGATTGGCTCCTGACCGGCGATATGGCCAAGGAGGACGAGGACGGATTCATCTATCTGGTGGACCGTAAGAAGGACGTCATCATCACCGGCGGTGAGAATCTGTATCCCGTACAGATCGAGGATTTCCTCCGTGCCCACGATAAGGTGAAGGACGCGGCCGTCATCGGTCTGCCTCATCCCCGTCTGGGCGAGATTGCCGCCGCCATCATTGAGGTGAAGGACGGCATGACACTGACGGAATCCGAGATCGAGGAGTTCTGCCTGGGTATGCCCCGCTACAAGCGCCCCCGCAAGATCATTTTCGCGGATATCCCGAGAAATCCCACCGGCAAGATCGAAAAGCCCAAGCTTCGTGAAATCTACTGCGGCGTCCGCCTGGTAGAAGCAGAAACCACGAAGTAATACATACATCCCATAAAATCCACACGCACCAAAGGAGTTTCCCATAATGAAAAAACTGCTGATCGGAAACGAGGCACTGGCCCGCGGCTTCTATGAGGGCGGCATCGGCGTTGTTTCCAGTTATCCCGGCACCCCCTCCACGGAGATCACCGAGTATCTCTCCACCTACCGTGATATTTATTCCGAGTGGGCGCCCAATGAAAAAGTAGCCGCCGAGGTGGCCTTCGGCGCATCGCTTGGCGGAAAGCGTTCCGTCTGCGCCATGAAGCACGTTGGTCTGAACGTGGCCGCCGATCCCGTGTTCACCATGTCCTATACGGGTGTGAACGCCGGTATGGTGCTGTGTACCGCCGACGATCCGGCTATGCATTCCTCCCAGAACGAGCAGGATTCCCGCCACTACGCCATCGCCGCCAAGCTTCCTATGCTGGAGCCCGCGGATTCCGGTGAGGCGTACGCCATGGCCAAGGCATCCTTTGCCCTCTCCGAGCAGTTTGATACGTTGTTTATGATCCGCATGACCACCCGCATCGCCCACTCCCAGAGCATCGTGGAGATCGGTGAGCGCGAGGAGGTTGCGGATAAGGAATATAAGAAGCAGCCCGAGAAATACATCATGATGCCTGCTTACGCCAAGCGGAAGCATCCCGTGGTGGAGGAGCGCACGAAGGCGCTCGCCGCCTATGCGGAGACGTGCCCCTTCAACCGGGTGGAGGAAGGCTCGGATCACTCTTTGGGCATCATCACCTCCGGCACCTGCTACCAGTACGTGAAGGAAGTGTTCGGTGACACCGTGCCCGTTTTGAAATTGGGTATGGTCAATCCCCTGCCCCCGCAGATGATCCGCGATTTCGCCGCCAAGGTAGACCGCCTGGTGGTGGTGGAGGAATTGGACGGCATCATTGAAAGCTTCGTGCAGTCTTTGAACATTCCCGTAGAGGGCAAGAATCTGTTCTCCCCCATCGGGGAATACTCCCAGAGTATCGTGGCCCGCGCCTTCGGGGTGGAAGCCACCCCCGCCCTCACTCCCGTGGAAAACGTGCCCGGCCGTCCGCCTATGATGTGCGCCGGATGCCCTCACCGCGGTATTTACTACATTCTGGCCAAGCACAAGATCACCGTCATCGGTGACATCGGATGCTACACCCTGGGCGCGCAGCCGCCCCTCAGCGCGGTGGATTCCGTGCTCTGCATGGGTGCCTCCGTTTCCGGTCTCCACGGCTTCAACAAGGCCCGCGGAGCAGAGGCGGAGAAAAAATCCGTGGCCGTCATCGGCGACTCCACCTTTATGCACTCCGGTATCACCGGTCTGGTGGATATCGCTTACAATCAGTCCAACTCCACCGTGATTATTCTGGACAACTCCATCACCGGTATGACGGGACATCAGCAGAATCCCACCACCGGCATGGACATCCACGGCGATCCCTCCGGTAAGATCGATCTGGAAGCCCTCTGTCACGCCATCGGCATCCGCCGTGTGGCCGTGGTGGATCCTTACGATCTGGCGGAATGCGAGCGGGTTCTGAAGGAAGAATTGGCCGCGGAGGAGCCCTCCGTGATCATCTCCCGCCGTCCCTGCGTGCTCCTCAAGAGCGTGAAGAAGCTCCCCTCCCTGAAAGTAGATGCGGACGCCTGCCGCGGCTGCAAGGCTTGTATGGGTCTGGGCTGTCCCGCCATCAGCTTCCGGGATAAGAAGGCCGTTATTGACAACACCCTCTGCGTGGGTTGCGGCGTATGCCGTCAGAAATGTGCCTTCGGCGCCATCGTGTGATTTACCAATTCAACGGAAATACGGAGTATAAATTATGTCCACTACCAGTATTATGATCGTCGGTGTGGGCGGCCAGGGCTCTCTGCTCGCCAGCAAATTGCTGGGCCGCGTGCTCACCGCAGAAGACTATGACGTAAAAGTATCCGAGGTCCACGGAATGAGCCAGCGCGGCGGTTCCGTCGTGACCTACGTTCGCTTCGGCGATAAGGTGTATTCCCCCATCGTGGATGCGGGCGAGGCCGACTTCATCGTTTCCTTTGAGAAGCTGGAGGCCGCACGGTACGTATCCAATCTGAAGATCGGCGGAAAGATCATCGTCAACTCCCAGCAGATCGATCCCATGCCCGTCATCACCGGCGCCGCAACCTACCCCACCGAGGTGCTGAATACCCTTCGTGAGAAAGGCGCCGAGGTCCAGGAGATGGACGCCCTCACCCTGGCTATGGAGGCAGGCTCCTCCAAGGCGGTGAACATCGTTCTGATGGGCCGTCTGGCACGGTATCTGGGCATCCCCGAGGAAAAATGGATCGCCGCCATCGAAACCACCGTAAATCCCGCCTTTGTGGAACTGAACAAGAAAGCATTCGCCCTGGGATACAACGGCTGAAGCTACCCAAACAGAGGAATACGTCAATGAGCAAGAAATATTATCAAAAAGAAATCGAAACCATGCCCTACGAGCAGATGCGGGCACTGCAAAGCGAGCGTCTGTGCCGCCAGGTCCGCCACGTATGGGACAACGTGCCCTACTACCGCTCTCTGATGGAAGAAAAGGGCATCACCCCCGACGATATCAAGGGCGTGGAGGATCTGCACAAGCTGCCCTTCCTCAAAAAGGACGATCTGCGGGATCAGTATCCCTACGGTCTTCTGGCAAAACCCCTTACCGACTGCGTACGCATCCAGTCCACCTCCGGCACCACAGGCCGCCGCGTGGTAGCCTTCTACACCCAGAACGACGTGGATCTGTGGGAGGACTGCTGTGCCCGTGCCATCACCGCCGTGGGCGGCACGAAGGACGACGTGGTGCAGGTGGCCTACGGCTACGGTCTGTTCACCGGCGGCGCCGGTATGCACGGCGGATCCCACAAGGTGGGCTGTCTGACTCTGCCCATGTCCTCCGGCAATACGGACCGACAGATCCAGTTTATGATGGATCTGGGCGCCACCGTTCTCTGCTGCACCCCCTCCTACGCGGCCTACATCGGTGAGGCCCTGAAGGAAATGGGATATAAGCCCGAGGATAACAAACTGAAGGCCGGCATCTTCGGTGCGGAGCCCTGGACTGAGGAAATGCGCCGCGATATCGAAAAAACCCTGGGCATCAAGGCCTACGACATTTACGGTCTGACGGAGACCTCCGGCCCCGGCGTGGCTTTTGAGTGCGAGGATCAGTCCGGTATGCACATCAACGAGGATCACTTCCTCCCGGAGATCATCGATCCCGAAACCGGCGAGGTGCTCCCCGATGGCGAAAAGGGTGAACTCGTTTTCACCGCGCTGACCAAGGAGGCATTCCCCCTGCTCCGCTACCGCACCCGCGATATCTGCGTACTCACCCGCGGAAAATGCTCCTGCGGACGCACGCTGATCAAGATGACCAAGCCCATGGGCCGCTCCGACGATATGATGATCATCCGCGGCGTGAACGTGTTCCCGTCCCAGATCGAGGCCGTCCTGCTGAAGGAGGGCTACTCCCCCAACTATCAGATCGTTCTGGATCGAGTGAACAACACCGACACCTTTGACGTGAACGTGGAGATGACTCCCGATATGTTCTGCGATACCGTGAAGGGCACCCAGGAAGCGGAAAAGAAGCTGGTGAACGCTATGCTGAATATGCTGGGCATCCGTCCCACCGTCCATCTGGTGGCGCCCAAGTCCATCACCCGCAGCGAGGGCAAGGCCGTCCGCGTGATCGACAAGAGAAAATTACATGGGTAATTTTTCCCCGAAAAATTACCCATCCCAATATAAGATAAGGAGATACTCATATGGCAATCAGGCAGGTATCTGTTTTTATAGAAAACCGCAAAGGCGCCCTGGCAGATCCGCTCCGCGTTCTGTCTGACGCGGGCATCGGTCTGCGCGCCCTCTCCATCGCTGACACCAGCGATTTCGGCATTCTCCGCATCATCACCGACGATAACACCAAGGCGGCGTACCAGCTGTGCGAGCAGGGATACGTCTGCTCCGTCACCGACGTGGTGGCGGCCTGCGCCGACGATAAGCCGGGCGGACTTGCTGCCCTGCTCACCATCCTCTCCGATGCCGGCGTGGACGTGGAATACGTATACGCATTCGTTGCCAAGACGGGCAATCACGCCTGGGTGGTTATGCGCGTGAACGACAACGCTGAGGCGGAAAGAATCCTCAGCGAAAACAACATTACTCTCGTATCCGAGGCGGATATTGCCGCCGTTTGACGGATATACTACACAAAATGAAAGGAGCTCACTATGGCTGTTCTTACCATTACCAAAGACAATTTTGAAAACGAGGTTCTCAAGTCCGACGTCCCCGTTCTGGTGGATTTCTGGGCAAGCTGGTGCGGCCCCTGCCGCATGATGTCCCCCATCGTGGATCAGATCGCCGAGGAAGTCACCGACTGCAAGGTGGGCAAGATCAACGTGGATGAGGAAGGCGAGCTGGCACAGCAGTTCGGCATTATGTCCATCCCCACGCTGCTGGTCTTCCGCGACGGCAAGGTGGCAAACCAGTGCGTTGGCGTCCGCGATAAGGCGTTCGTCATCGATATGATCAAAGGCTGATTGAAGAAAAACGAACCCCCGACAGAATCTGTCGGGGGTTGTTTTATTCTGTTCGGTAAATTTGTATTTGACTGTGAACTCCTATCGGCTATATCATTCATAACAAGCTATATCAATAATGTCTGTTATGAACAGTTCGATATTTGACCGACTTGTGCTTGTAGTAAGTTGAATCATTTTCCAGTTTGTTGACTTGCTGTCATATTCATCATGTATAACCATATTTCCTTTTTCGAAAAGAGAAATAAATTGCTTAAAAGAAATGTCCTTCCAACCGTTATAACGATGATTGATTCTCCTGATACTGACAAAAGATTCTAACGGTTCATCAGGGCAACAGGTTCGGTCTATGGTAAATACAAGTTTATGCCTTAAAGGCGTTACTTCGTTTCCATTATCATCCTCAACATAAAAGCCATTTGGAAATGAAAGAATAACTGAATTTTTCTCAAGAATAAAAGAATCGATCTCATAATCATGAAGCTGATATTTCATTGGCAGTCCCTCCGAAATCAAATTGGACAAATTCCTATCCACCGTTCTGTTTATCGCCGGTTTCGCCTTTGTATTACAAAAACTTCGGGCAAAGCCCATACCCCTTTATTGTAGGGCGGGGGTTTACTCCCGCCGCC
>JBGVJO010000126.1:0-2154 GCA_045129535.1 Eubacteriales bacterium | reverse complement strand
GAGTCAAAGTCCTGTGCCTTGACCGACTTGGCGATATCCCATCGCTACGGGCTATTATACCACATCCGCCGCCGCCGTGTCAAGATGACTTGGGTGTCCTGCTTTCTTTTTTGGGAAGTTTTTGAGGGGTATGGGGAGCTTTTTGTAAAAGTTCCCCATCGTATTCCTCTTTATTCCCCGTACGCCGCCGAGGCGCTTTTCAGGAGATTCTGCATCTTGGCCCGCACGTCGGCGGGGGATTCGATGACGATGCCGTCGCCGAAGGCGGCGATCCATCCGAGAAATTGGGGGCTGACGATAACCCGCACCGCCACCGTAAAGGAATCCTCCCCGCATCGGATGCTCACGTCCGTACCGAACTGATCGAGGATCGCGCCCGCCAGATCGGCCCGACAGCGAAGGACCACCAATTGCTCCTCGCCGCCGTACATACCGAATACCTTTTTGGAAAATTCGGCCGTGTCAAAATCCGCAAAATGCTCTCCGCCCAGCCGGGGCTGATCGGTCACGTCCACGTGGAGGATCTTATCCACACGGAAGTATTTCACCGCATTTGCCTCCTCGTCGTAGGCCAGCAGATAGTAATTCTCATCCTCCCAGGTCAGGGCCCAGGGGCTCACGTGGTAGATCTTGCCGCCGTGGCGCAGCACCTTCTCCTTCTTCATATTCCAGGAGAAATACTGGAAAGTGATGGTGCGGTTTTCCTGCATGGCCCGGTGCAGATGATCCACCGTGTAGTAGATGCTTTCGTTCATGGTCTTGACCCGGCCGGCCACGAATACCTGGCGGGACAGCTTCCGTGCCTCATGGGTGCTGGTCATATCCGAAAGCTTGCGGATCAGCTCACCGCTCTTTTTGTGGGTGATGAATTTGGAGGACTGCACTGCGTCTACCAGCAGTTTCAATTCCGTCAATTCCAGGGTGCGGGAGGCCACGTAGTATCCGGGCGTGCGTGCGGCGGTCATTTCAATATCCATGCCGAACTCCCGCAAAGCGGCAATGTCGCTGTAGATGCTTTTTCGCTCGGCTGCGATGCCGTATTCCTCTTTCAGAATACGGAGTATCTCCGCCATAGGCATGGGATGCTCCTCATCGGTCCGCGTGTGAAGCAGGCGGGCCAGGTGTAGGATTTTACTTTTTTGTCCTTCGTTTTTTGGCATAATTTCTCCCAAAGAATCGAAATCTGTAGAATTAAGTCCCATTTATCGGACAGAGATACGTGTATACTTATACTCGTAAGGGGCGGACATATCCGGGCGCTTGTCCGCATAGAATGGGATAAAGAAAATGGAGGATGAAAAATGAATCGGGAAGTTCGGGGAACCTTTTGGGGCGTAGCCGCCGTGCTGGTGGCGTATATTGGTTTGGTTTGCATCGTGAAGGATCACGGCTCCGCCATGGTATGGGTGGCGGCAGCTGCGGCAGCTTTGGGGGGCGGAGCGTTGGAAATCGCTGCCCGCTTCGTCCAGTGACAGATTCATCATACCACGATTTATCACGGTTGTCAAACAAAGAAGCCGACCATCCTGCGGGATGGCCGGCTTTTTTCAATCCGGTTTGGTTTCGTAGAATTTGCGGTCGCTCAGATTGCGGCGGTACACGTAGCCGTTATGCAGATCGATGACGGGTACGGTTTCCAGAATCTCGTTTTCAAAGGAAAGATACAGATTCTCGCCTTTTCTCAAGCTGAAGGGCATACTCATCTGGTGGAGAATTTCCCGACCGACGTAATTCTTGCAGTACACGGTAAGGAATTCGCCCGGCTCAACGAGCTTGTTCGGCAGATTATAGGCGCCGGGGTTCTTTGCGGAATCGCTGAGCTGATATCCCTTGGTGGAGAGGGCCACGTCGTAGGGATTGTACAGCACCACGTAATCCTGAGAGCCGGAGGCGGAGTATTCATACACCGTCAATCGGAGATTTTCCGTCTGGCGGATTACCACGGGAGTGACGGTGATGTTTCCATCCACAGCGTCCTCATAATCCAGGGACAGTACCCGATCGTACACCTCGGTTTCCCCGTTTACGATCCAGTGGGAGAACTCGTATCCCAGGGCGGGGAAGATCTCGAAATCCTCACCGTATTCCACGATGTAGGTGCCATTGAATTCTTTATCGATCTTCCAGTTGCCTGCCATAATGTAGGCGTTCTCC
>JBGVJO010000125.1:0-2988 GCA_045129535.1 Eubacteriales bacterium | reverse complement strand
TGCATGGGACGTACCGAGCAGATACTCTTCATACTTAGCGCCAGCCTTCAGACAGGGCCAGATGTACTCTTCGATGTATTCCTTGCGCAGATCCTCGATATACAGCTTGGATGCGCCGGTTTTCAGAGCCTTTTCTTCCAGGCCGTCCAGCTCCGTACCCTGACCAACGTCGGCGGAAACGGCGATGACTTCACATCCCTCGTAGTTTTCCTTCAACCAGGGAATGATGATGGATGTGTCCAGTCCACCGGAGTAGGCAAGAAGAATTTTCTTGATTTCTTTTTTCATGATATGCCTCCGAAAAGTATATATTAACAATAGTAACATTATACAACGATTGACATAATAAGTCAAGGGTAATGAGATACGAATGTGAAAAATTATTCTTGATTATTTCGTGCAATTTGAATAATATTCGCAATAAAAGCGCGTTGGTGCATAAATATACATATCGATCTGTTCAATGAAAGGACAGCGAGGGAAGAACTGCCGCGGTTACTCAAATGGATGCAGGGAAGAATAACGAAAGACAAAGAAAGGAGAAATTTATGAAACGAATTATCAGAGCTTTTGCCTGGCTTTTGTGTCTTTCCTGCGTCACACCGGTGTGTGCGGCACGAAACGAAGTTAAGCCATATAATTGGTACTGCTGTCACGTGAAAGACGGCACTCAACCTGTTTGCGACGCGGAAATGCAATTTATCAAAGAGTACAATGGGTACTATATTGATACACGTAACACGGATCCAAATACAGCGGAGAAGGTAATATATCTGACGTTCGACGCCGGGTATGAAAACGGCAATATTGAGAAAATCCTGAACACATTGAAGGCCGAAGACGTGCCGGGAGCATTTTTTGTTTTGGAAAACCTGGTAGTAAAGCATCCGGAATTGATTAAAAGGATGGCAGATGAGGGACATCTTGTATGTAACCATACCGCGAAGCATCACGACATGACGAAATACCATAGCGCAGAGGCGTTTCTGGAAGAACTGCACCGCTTGGAAACCGCTTGCGCTGAGTCAGCCAACGTGACGGTTGCACCGTATTACCGACCGCCGGAAGGACGGTTTTCTGAAGAAAATCTTCGTTTTGCCAACGACGCAGGCTATAAAACGATCTTCTGGAGCTTTGGGTACGTGGATTGGGATAATGAGCGTCAAATGAGCCCCGACGATGCCATAGAGAAGATTCTGGGCGGGGTGCATAACGGCGAGGTTTTGCTTTTGCACCCAACGTCCGCAACCAATGCGGAAATTATGGGCCGTCTTATCGAAGAACTCAAGGGACGTGGATATAGATTCGGCACACTGGATGAGTTAACTGCCACAGAATCTGCATCGTAAGCGGGAAATCTCCTTATGATACGGCAACGAATAATAGCGCTTCTTCTGTGCATCCCGATACCGCTTGCCTCCAACGCACCTGTGCAAGCCAGCGGGATGACGGAAAAGCCGGAGTACGTTTACTCCTCGCACATGAATGACGGAAACAAGATTGCCTTGACCTTTGACGACGGCCCTCATCCTGTATATACGCCTCAAATACTGGACACTTTGAAGGAGTATGGGGTTCACGCCACCTTTTTTCTGATCGGTGAGAATGCGGAAAGAAATCCGGAGCTCGTGAGACGAATCCTGCGGGAAGGCCACGAAATCGGAAATCACACGTATCTTCACAAGAATCTGAAAGAGCATACGTCCGGCGGCATTTATGAGGAGATCGCTTTAGCGGAGGAGGCAATTCTCCGCATAGCCGATCAGCGAACGAAGCTGCTGAGACCGCCGGGCGGACTGTATGACAAATTGGTGTGCGAAACCGCGCACCGTCTGGATTATGATATTATACTGTGGACGGTGGATACCCAGGACTGGAAGCATCCAACCCCGGAGGAAATTATTGCAAAAGTTGAATCCTCAGTCCAATGCGGCGATATCATTTTGTGTCACGACTTTATAGGCGGCGCCCCGTCTCCTACGCCGGAGGCGATCAAAAAGATCATCCCGGATTTGTTGGGGCAGGGCTACGAATTTGTCAGTGTTTCCGAGCTCATCTACTCAAAGTAAAAGACTGCGGCACATTCGTGCCGCAGTCTGATTTTTATTCTCTGTTTTCCTCGTAATAAGGATCGATCATAATCTCTTTGATTTTGGGATAGGCTGCGTAGGTGGATGCCAATCCGCTCACGGAGAACATCAGAATGAAGGGAAGAATTACCGCCAGCGGGAAGAATACGATGCGGAGAACGTACCAGAACGCCACAATTACCACAACTGCAAGAAGCGCCATAATATTCCGCTTGATGCCGAGAATGGAGAAGAACAACGCATTCTTCAAAAGCTTGATGATACTCAGATCAAAGGTGATCATCATAAGATAGATGTACATTCTCATAAAGGTGTACACGATACACATAGCAAAGGTCAGGAAGAAGAATATGTACATCATAGTACCGCCGCCCAGATTCAGGTAGAAGTACAACAGATCGTAGGCGAGGATTCCCATAATCGCCAGATCCATAATTCCGTAAAGCAAGCCTTGCTTGAAATTGCGCTTGATGGCGTGCCAAAAATCGGACCAGATGAACATTCCTTCCTCCCGCACCATACTGCGGTACAGATAGGTGGTACCAACACATACAGGGCCAAAAGTAAAGAGAAGAAGAGCGCTCAAGCCGTAGAGAATATACGTAGCAGTGGACGGAACAGATACCGTTGCCTGGATGCCGTATATGCCAAGAAGGGATGCCATCAGCGGGGATTGGTCAAAATAGGATGCACCGAGAAGCGGCGCGAACTGCTGGTAGTAAGGCGAAAAACTCTCAATGGAGAAATATCCCGTTGCTCCGAGCAACAAAAAGAAGATAGGGAAGTTACCGAATACAAACAGCAGATTCACTGTCAGTAGAGTATTGATCTTTCGGCCGAGAAGCTTGAAAAAGTTACCGACGGTGGGATTGTCCAGCACCTTTGGCTCGTCCGGTGA
>JBGVJO010000124.1:0-22434 GCA_045129535.1 Eubacteriales bacterium | reverse complement strand
AAACGCCGAAGTTTCCTGCCTCCCCTTGAGTGCCCGTTCCGGGTACTCCCGCCACCAACCTCCTTGGCTCTGCCCCCCCACCAAACTGTGCATCCGTTATTCCTTCGCCGCAGCCAAGGAAGTGGGTAGAGAGTCCGAGAGAAGGGCGAAAACTTCGGCGTTTGAGATGGTGTCGCCCTTCTCTCGGAGAAAACACATATGTCAAAACAACAGCTTCCACACAAAAAACCTCCGATGCGCACGCACCGGAGGGTTTTCATTTTCATTATAGATTAAAAGATTCCGAGACCGCCGATAGCTGCGATCAGTCCGGCGAACACGATGGAAACCATGGACAGCAGCTTGATCAGAATGTTTACGGAAGGACCTGCGGTATCCTTGAAGGGATCACCTACGGTGTCGCCAACGACGGCGGCCTTGTGATCCTCGGATCCCTTACCGCCGGAGTGACCGGCCTCGATGTACTTCTTGGCGTTATCCCAGGCACCGCCGGAGTTGGACATCATGATAGCCAGAACGAATCCGGAAACGAGAGCGCCGGCCAGCATACCGACTACGCCGTTGCAGCCCAGGATCAGGCCAACCACGATGGGAGATACAACGCCGAGGGCGGCGGGGAGGATCATTTCCTTCAGGGAGGACTTGGTGCAGATGTCTACGCAGGTAGCGTAGTCTGCCTCTGCCTTACCGTCGAGGAGGCCCGTGATCTCACGGAACTGCCGTCTTACTTCCACAACCACCTTCTGTGCGGCACGGCCTACGGCCTGCATGGTGTACGCAGAGAAGAGGAAGGGCAGCATTGCGCCGATGAACAGACCGATCAGGATAGCGGGGTTGGTGATGCTCAAGTCAAGCAGCTCGGGATTGATGGCGTTGATCTCGTCGGTGTAGGACACGATCAGTGCCAGGGCGGTGAGGGCGGCGGAGCCGATGGCAAAGCCCTTACCGGTAGCAGCGGTAGTATTTCCCAGGGAATCCAGTGCGTCGGTTCTCTCGCGCACTTCCTCGGGCAGACCGCTCATCTGGGCGATACCGCCTGCGTTATCGGCGATGGGGCCGTAGGCGTCGGTGGCCAGGGTGATACCCAAGGTGGACAGCATACCCACAGCGGACAAACCTACACCGTACAGACCGCTCTCAAAGGAGAGGCTGCCGCCGGCGCAGAAGTAGCTGACGAGGATGGACACGCCCACGATGATTACGGGGATGGCGGTGGAGTTCATACCCAGCGCCACGCCGTCGATGATGATGGTGGCAGTACCGGTCTCGCTGGACTTGGACAGCTTCTGGGTAGGCTTATAGGAATCGGAGGTGTAATACTCGGTGAAGTAACCGATCAGCACACCCGCAAGCAAGCCGGAGATAACGGCACCGATCAAACCGGGCATATCGGGCGTGATCACCAGAATCAGCGCCACGCTGGCAATCGCAGAGATGACAGCGGCGGAATACGTACCCTTACGGAGAGAGGAAAGCAGCTGCTTCTGGGTGGCGCCTTCCTTGGTGGAAACGAAGAAACTGGAAACGATCGACGCAATAATACCCATAGCGGCGATGCACATGGGCAGCAATACGCCCGTCAGGCCGTAGCCTGCGGCAACGGCAAGAGCGCCGCTGGAAATGATGGAACCCACGTAGGACTCGTACAGATCTGCGCCCATACCGGCCACGTCACCCACGTTGTCGCCCACGTTATCGGCGATGCAGGCGGGGTTACGGGGATCGTCCTCGGGGATACCGGCTTCTACCTTACCAACCAGATCCGCACCTACGTCGGCGGCCTTGGTGAAGATACCGCCGCCCACACGGGCAAAGAGGGCCATGGAAGAGGCACCCATACCGAAGGTCAGCATAGCGGAGGTCAGATCCTCGATGGGAAGATGGAACACGAACTTCAGAAGAATAAACCAGAAGCTGATATCGAACAGGCCCAGGCCCACTACGGTCAGACCGGTTACCATACCGGAGGAGAAGGCGATCTTCAAGCCACGGTTGAGGCCCTCACGCGCACCGTTGGCGGTACGGGAGTTGGCGTAGGTGGATATCTTCATTCCGATAAAGCCGGAGAGGCCGGAGAACAATCCGCCGGTCAAAAAGGCCACGGGAACGAAGGGGGTGATCGTGCCTGCCACTGCCAAAACAGTCAGCAGAATGATGATTACAACGAAGAAGACGGCAACGGTCTTATACTGGCGCTTCAAGTACGCCATAGCACCGCGGCGGATCTTAGCGGAAATGGCAGCCATTTCCTCGGTGCCCTCAGGCAGCCGCTTTACGGAAAAATACTTGTACGCGGCGAAGCCCAGCGCAAGCAGCGCGGCCGCCATCACAAGAAAGGGAATATACTCGATCATAAAGTTCTCCTGCGAGGTTAGAATTGAGTATTGTAATTATATAACATAAATATCAGAATTTCAACATTTTTAACGAATTTTTCTTAACATTTTTTGTGCCAAAACCAAGATATGTTACAAATTGTGAATTCCGCGGGGTGAATTGGGGTGAAATATGTGCAAATCAAGCATTTTTGTGAAAAGGCCGCCCCTTTCACATACAAAAAAGCCTTCTGTCGAAGGCTTTTTCAGGACGCATATTCAGCGGTACAGCCCCGCGTACACCATATTTCTGAGGCGGGGATGAATAATGTCTTCCTTATTTTTGATCATATGCTGCATATACACGATGGAGGTCTCGGTGCCCGGCTCACAGTGGACGTAGGCTCCCGCCATACCGCCCCAGCCGAACTCTCCGGCAGGAGTCAAATTACCGGACGCGGCAGGATCCTTCAATACGCGGACGCCGAAGCCGTATCCGCATCCACGGAAGCGGGGCCAATCGAAGGTGGCACGGTTCACGTCCGTCAGGCAATCGGATCGCATCAGCTCCACGGTGCGCTCCGACAGAATCCGCGCACCGGTGGGGGCTACGCCCATATGGGTGAGGGTTTCCGCAAAGCGGCCGTAATCCTCCGTGGAGGAAATGGCACCGGCGCCGCCGCTCTCAAAGAGGGGGCCGAAGGAGCCGCGGCCTTTGCCCATATCCACGGGACGGTTCGTTTCCTTATCGTAGCGGTACTGGGACGCCATACGGGCATAAATTTCCTCGTTCGCGTGGAAATAGGTGTTTTCCATACCGATGGGATCGAAGATGTTCTTCTTGGCGTACTCGGAGAAGATCTCCCCGGAGACTACCTCCACCAGGCGGAGAAGCACGTCGTGGGAGGTGCCGTACATCCAGCGGTCGCCGGGCTGGAAACGGAGGGGCCGCTTGGCCAGCGCATCGATCACCTGGGCGGTGGTGGGTGCTCCGTTCGCCTCCTCCACGCAAGCCTGGATAGCGGGGGTATGCATGGTATAATCCAGACCGGAGGTCATGCAGAACAGATCCCGCACCCGCATGGGACGGGCATCACTCAGCTCCGTGGCGCCGTGGGAATTGGTGCTTTCCACCTTCATATGGGCGAAGGCGGGTATATAGTCCCCCACGGGATCGCTCATAAGGAATTTGCCTTTTTCAAACAGCTGCATTCCCGCCACCACGGTGAGAAGCTTGGTTGCGGAATAGACGTTATAGAGGGCATCGCGGCGAAGCGGTTCTCCGCTGGCCACGTCCTGGAATCCGGCCGTATGGCGGTAGACTTCCTTTCCTTTATGATATACGATGATATCGGAGGAGGGTACGCCCTCGGTTTCAAAGAGGTTATCCAGATATTCGGTGAGAGGTTGGAAATTCATATGCGGCTCCTTTCGGGGGATGGTTTGGGATCATTATACCATATTTTAGGATGGATGTCGAGGGGAAGTTTGTTATAGCGGGGGAATGCAAAAAGGACATCCGGGAGGATGTCCTTTTGCTTTATTCATTTCCAACGCCCACGTAGCCTGTTTCTTCAATAATGTACTGCCCTTCCTCGGAGAGGATCCATTCGATCAGCTGAGAAACGCTTGCCTTGGAATTTCCCTCGTAGGTTACGGCGTACACCGGAGCGATGATGGCATAGGTGCCGTTTTGTATATTCTCTTTCGTAGGGGCAACGCCGTTGACGGCGATCATTTTAATATCGGGATTTTTGATCATTCCCTCCACGTAATACCGGAAGGAGAAGCCGACGGAGGTAGGCTTGCTCTTATAATCCGCCACCTCTTCAATAATCTCTCCCATACCGCCGATCTGGGTCTGGGTGTCCGGCTCCATTACGGGCGTATCCCCCATCAGGCGCAGAAACATACTCTGGCTTCCGCTCCCCTCGTTGCGCTGGAAGGGGACGATCTTGGCGTTATTGCCGCCCACCTCCTGCCAGTTGGTGATCTCACCGGAGTAAATTCCTTTGATTTGCTCCAGGGTCAGGCTTTCGATGGGATTATCCTTATGCACGAAGAACACAAAGGCCTCCGAGCCGATCTGCGTATAGGAGAATGTGGTGCCGTTTTCCTCAGCAAAGGCGATCTGCTCCTTGGAAGGGTAGGCGCCTATGAAAATATCGGTCTTCTTTTGGGCAAGAAGCTCGTATCCGCCCACCGTGTTGTTGTATTCAAACACGCCGTCGTACAGCTTTGTAGTTTCGGGATACACGGCGTTCACAAAGGCGGAATAGACGGGGAATGCGGCGGTAGCGCCGTCGATGATGGGCAACTGATCGGCGGGAAGTCCGTCGAAAGTGAGGGTTTTGCTATCCACACGGACGATTTTTGAATTCTCGTCAAAGGGAAGGTATTCATGGGGATAGATACTGGGGGCAACGTCGATGGTGATGGCTTTATTGTAGGCGTCAATGCCGCTCTGGGTGCCTATAAGGATAAGGAAACACAGAACTCCCGCCACGTATCCAATCAGGTACGGCTTCCGTTTTTTGAGCCAGATAAACGGTACAATCGCAGGGAGGAGCAAAACACCAAGCCACACGGTCACTTGCCACAGTTGGCAGAGATAGAGAATAACGAAAGCAAACATAACCGCATAAGGCAGAACGATCGCACACAACACCGTCAATATGATTTTGAGGATCAGATCGGATTTTGTCATAGGTATCTCCTCCTTTTTCTTTCATCATACCACATTCCACCGAAATTGGCAAGGGGATGGGGTGGAAATTCACCCGTAGGGGCGACCATTGGTCGTCCGTGAAGAAAATCGGGGCCGCACGTGGCGGACGTGCAATGCACGCCCCTACAGAAAACGGCGATTCTTGCATCACCCGTAGGGGAGGGGTCTCCCCTCCCGTGAAGAAAACCGGGGTCGCACGTAAGCGGGGCGTCGAGTGGACGTTGGCTTTGCCAAGTCCCGCCCCCTACCGATAGGGTGCAAATGTGCATAGGCACGGGCTTCCGAATCCACAATTTCCCCCAGTCCGGCGGGGACTTCGTCCCGCCGGACAAAGCAAAAAGGACATCCGCAGATGTCCTTTTGCTTGGTGGGGGAAGGTGTTCCTGTGTAAAAATGCAAGTTGCACGCAACTTGCCTCCCGTTCCCTACCCTCTGCGAACACAGCAAAAGCCCACGCCCTAAAAACAGTCCCCCGGACTGTTTTTGCCCCGTTACACGATAGGCACGGGCTTCCGAATCCACAATTTCCCCCGGTCCGGAGGGTACTTTGTCCCTCCGGACAAAGCAAAAAGGACATCCGCAGATGTCCTTTTGCTTGGTGGGGGAAGGTGGATTCGGACCACCGAAGTCAGTGACAACAGATTTACAGTCTGCCCCCTTTGGCCGCTCGGGAATTCCCCCATATTCAATTGCTGTGGAAAAACAAGGTGGAGCTGGTGGACGGATTTGAACCCCCGACCTGCTGATTACAAATCAGCTGCTCTGCCAGCTGAGCTACACCAGCGCATTTCTCACGACGCACATCATTATATCACTTCGGATTCCCCTTGTCAATATCTTTTTGAAAAATTCCCGATATTTTATTTTTTCTCTTTTTGGGAGATAATTCCCCGCATATCGATATTTCTTTATGGAAAAAATTTTATAAAACTGTTGATAATTCCAACGCAATGTGGTATATTATTATGTGTGTAACAAATTTTATCACATCAGGAGATTCATATGACATACAACAAGAAAAATGTCGAAGACATTGCCGTATCCGGCAAAAAAGTTCTCGTTCGCTGCGACTTCAACGTTCCCATGGCGGACGGTGTAATCACCGATGAGACCCGTATCAACGGCGCTCTGCCCACCATCCAGTACCTGGTGAAGGAAAACGCAGCCGTTATCCTCTGCTCTCACATGGGTCGTCCCAAGGGTGAGTTCAACATGAAGTATTCCCTGGCTCCCGTTGCTGCCCGTCTGAGCGAGCTCCTGGGTCAGGAAGTAATTATGGCTTCCGACGTTATCGGCGAGGACGCCAAGGCAAAGGCTGCCGCTCTGAAGCCCGGTCAGGTTATGATGATCGAGAACGTTCGCTTCCACAAGGAAGAGGAGAAGAACGATCCCGCATTCTCCAAGGAATTGGCTTCCATGGCCGAGATCTTCGTAAACGATGCATTCGGCACCGCTCACCGCGCACACGCTTCCACTGCCGGTGTGGCTGACTATCTGCCTGCTGTTTGCGGTTACCTGATTGAGAAGGAAATCTCCGTAATGGGCAAGGCTCTGAGCGATCCCAAGCGTCCCTTCGTAGCAATCCTGGGCGGCGCTAAGGTTTCCGACAAGATCGGCGTTATCAACAACCTGATCGAGAAGGTAGACACCCTCATCATCGGCGGCGGTATGGCTTACACCTTCTTCCGCGCTATGGGCAACACCACCGGTACCTCCATCTGCGAGGCTGACAAGCTGGATCTGGCCCGCGATCTGATGGCTAAGGCACGTGAGAAGGGCGTAAACTTCCTGCTTCCCGTGGACAACATCATCGGCCGCGAGTACAAGGCTGACACCACCTTCATGCGCATCTACTCCGACTCCATTCCGGATGGCTGGATGGGTCTGGACATCGGCGAGAAGACCCAGGAATTGTACTCCAAATCCATTCAGGGCGCCGGCACCGTTGTTTGGAACGGACCTATGGGCGTATCCGAGTGGGATAACTTTGCATCCGGTACCATCGCTGTAGCTAAGGCTGTGGCTGAGTCCGGCGCGATCTCCATCATCGGCGGCGGTGACTCCGCAGCAGCTGTTGAGAAGCTGGGCTACGCCGAGAAGATGACTCACATCTCCACCGGCGGCGGCGCTTCCCTCGAGTTCCTCGAAGGTCTGGAGCTGCCCGGTATCGCTTGCCTGCAGGACAAGTAATATAACATTTCTGCGGGGAAACCCTTTCGCAAAAGGGTTTCCCCGTGTTACTTGGCACTCCACCCACCACTCCTCGCAGGAGGCAAGGAGGTGGGGTTGCAAGGGGCGGAAACTTCGCCGATTGAGATGGTTCCGACCTTTGCCCGCAGTGAATGCTGCGGAGAACAGTAAAACAAAAACACTAAATAATACGGAGACTATACCAATGAACAAGGCTACAAGAAAAACCATCATCGCAGGCAACTGGAAGATGAATATGACTCCCTCTGCCGCCGAGGCTGCCATCAAGGAAACCGCCGCTCTCGTTGCCGGCAAGGACGGCTGTGAGACCGTTCTCTGCGTTCCTTTCGTGGACATCCATGCCGCTGTGGCTGCCGCTAAGGGCACGAACGTAAAGATCGGTGCACAGAACGTACACTTTGAGGCAAAGGGTGCTTTCACCGGTGAGATCGCGGCCGACATGCTGCTGGAGTGCGGCGTGGAGTACGTAATCATCGGTCACAGCGAGCGCCGTCAGTACTTCGGCGAAACCGACGAAACCGTAAACAAGCGCACCAAGGCCGCTCTGGCTGCAGGTCTTAAGGTAATCCTCTGTCTGGGTGAGGTGCTGGAGGAGCGTCAGGCAGGCATCACTGCCGAGATCGTTTCCATGCAGACCAAATTGGATCTGGCCGGCATTTCCGCGGAGGATATGAAGAACGTAATTATCGCATACGAGCCCGTTTGGGCCATCGGCACCGGTCTGACCGCGACTCCGGAGCAGGCAGAGGAAGTATGCGCCATCATCCGCTCCGTTCTCGCTGATCTGTACGGCGACACCGTAGCGCAGGCTACCACCATCCAGTACGGCGGTTCCATGAACGACGCCAATGCGGCTGAGCTGCTGGCGAAGACCAACGTGGACGGCGGTCTGATCGGCGGTGCATCTCTCGTTCCCGCAAAGTTTGCGAAGATCGTGGATGCCGCGCAGGCGTAAGATTTATCCAACAGAAACGGGGTTTCCGCTGTGGCGGAAACCCCGTTTTTTTGCATGGAGGGGAGGTCTGCTTCGGGAGGAATCAAAAGGGGGACCGCTCCCCGCAGGTCCCCCCTTTACATCCCCCCATGGGCTCGGGGCGGTCCCCGAGACCCCCTTGATTAATGTATATCCAAATGGGATGAAATCAAAATATCATTACGAGGAAAATGCGCTCTGCGGAGCGCAGTGGATAGCGGAGAAGGAAGATAGCGGAAGGAGACTTCTTTCATAAACTAACTTTCTCGCTAGCTTCCGTCACTCGAAGTGGGAACGACTACTCCTAACCTTTCTTTATGATGCCGCCGATGGCGGCATTTTTAACGTTAGGTAGGAGACTCTGTTTAATTTTAAGATAACGGAGATGTGCGTTGGCTTTAGATAGCGGGACGTCGAGGGCGCCGTCCCCTACGATGACAGCTGATACTGCGCTCCGCAGAGCGCATTTTCCGCGTGGCGCATCTATGTTGGCTTCCCCGTTTAGGTGCACTCCGTTCCGGGGGCCTCGGGGCCCTCCCCGAGCCCATGAGGGGTTGTAAAGGGGAGATCTGTGGAACGATCTCCCCTTTTATCTGTCCTGTAGCATAATCGCAGGTTTTGATTTTTCGATACGGACGTGCCATGCACACCCCTAACGTTTTCCCGCAGGGAGCATTTTGTAAACAAGAATCGAGGTGTCCCCCTTCTCCCTTGACAATCCGGCACGGGCGGATTATAATTACTCATATGTAACGCACACACGGAGGATACTATGGATCCGAAACTTTTGGAGCGCATCAACGAACTGGCAAGAAAATCGAAAGAAACTCCTCTCACCGAAAAAGAGTTGGCGGAGCAGGCTCAGCTCCGCGCTGAATATATCAAGGAATACAGAGCCACCCTTCGGGGCATTCTGGAAAATACCGTGATCCAGCGTCCCGACGGAACGAAGGAAAAACTGAAAAAACGCTCTGACAAAGAATAACCGAGGCTATCGTTTATGAAACAGAAACGCATCCTATCCGTGCAGGATATCTCCTGCTTTGGCAAATGCTCCAACACCGTGGCACTGCCCATTCTCTCCGCCGCCGGTGTGGAGACCGCCATTCTCCCCACCGCTCTGCTGTCCACCCACACGGGGGGATTTACGGGCTTTACCTTCCTCGATCTGACGGAGGAAATGCGGGGAATCCTTGCCCATTTTGATCGGGCGGACATCCGCTTTGATATGCTGTACACCGGCTATTTCGGCTCCGTGGAGCAGCTGCGGATCGTGGCCGACGCCAAATCCGCCATCCTGCGGGCGGGCGGCACCACCCTGGTGGATCCCGTTCTGGGGGACGGGGGCAAGTTGTACTCCATCTACGACGACGCCTTCGTGTGCGCCATGCGGGAGTTCGTGTCCGGGGCGGATCTGATCACTCCCAACGTGACGGAGGCTTGTCTGCTCGCGGATCTTCCCTACACGGGAGACCGGTACGACCACGAGAAAATGGAGGCAATCCTGTCCCGCCTGGCGGAATTGGGCTGCCGCAGTGCGGTGATCACCGGCGTTCACTTCGGCGAAAACGAGATCGGCATCGTCTATCGGAATTTCGAGAGCGGGGAGAGGTTCACTCTGGCCTCCGCCCGCACCGATGCGCCCCTCCACGGCACGGGTGACGTATTCACCTCCGCTCTGGCGGGCTATCTTCTGGCGGGATTCGATGCACGGGCCGCGCTGACACGGACCGTATCCTTCATTGCCGAATGCATCGACAAGACCGAGGGTGCTCTGCCCGAGCACTGGTACGGCGTGAAGTTTGAGGATAGTCTTTATAAGATCACCGAGGATATCCGTAAAAAACAGTGGGAGGACGCCCTTTTGGGCCACTGATATATGATCACATACGAATCTCTGAAGAAAAACGAGGAGATCCGCACCCTCATCGCCCGGGCGGACGAATCCCTGCGGGTATTGGGATTCACGGAGCACAGCTTTGCCCACGTATGCCGCGTAGCGGAAACGGCGGGATATATTCTGGAAAGCCTGGGCTATTCGGAGCACGAGGCGGAGCTTGCCCGCATCGCTGCTTATCTGCACGACATCGGCAATCTGGTGAATCGGGTGGAGCACGCCCAATCCGGGGCTGTGATGGCCTTCGTTCTTCTGACGAAGATGGGCATGGACATGGAGGACGTGTCCATCATCACCACGGCCATCGGCAATCATCACGAGGGAACGGGTGTGCCCGTGAACGCCATCGCTGCCGCGCTGATTCTGGGAGATAAGGCGGACGTGCGCCGATCCCGTGTTCGCATCGATGAGGAAACGGCGCCGGATATTCACGATCGGGTGAATTATTCCGTGACGGAATCCACTCTCACCGTATCCCGGGACAAGAGCACCGTATCGCTGGCTCTGAAGATCGACACCACCATCAGCTCCGTTGCCGATTATTTTGAAATTTTTATGGAGCGGATGCTCCTTTGCCGCCACGCGGCAAAGCGGCTGGGGCTCACCTTCGTCATGACGATCAACGACCACCCCGTTATGTAAACCAAGGGACTGCCGCCTTACAGCGGCAGTCCTTTTTCCGTTGTGCGCGCCCCCGCGCCGACGGACACAAACGCTTCCGTTTTTATAATATATTTGTGCAAAATGGCAATCGACTTTGCTTGACATTTCCCCTCGAATATGGTATCCTATTTACAGTGTTATTTTTCGGCTTGTGTGACTGACGGATTCGTGGAATCAACCACAGGAAGCATGGGCTTTGATTACTATATGCCGACCGTCTGGGCAGTCTCTCAAGAACACATGGGATGACTGCGCCTTTTTTCTTTTCAGGCGGATTCGGGAAAGGATGTTACCATGAAAAAAGTTGGAATTATTATGGGAAGCGACAGCGATCTTCCTGTAGTGGAGAAGGCGATCTCTACCCTGGCAGAGCTGAATATCCCCACGGAGGTACACGTGTACTCCGCGCATCGCACCCCCATCGAGGCACGGGATTTCTCTGTGAATGCCCGCGCAAACGGTTTTGGCGCCATCATTGCGGCCGCAGGTAAGGCAGCGCATCTTGCCGGTGCCATCGCTGCAAACACCACCCTTCCCGTAATCGGTATCCCTGTCAAATCGTCTACTCTTGACGGCATTGACGCTCTGTTGTCCACCGTACAGATGCCCGCAGGCATCCCTGTTGCCACGGTTGCCATCGACGGAGCCGCCAATGCCGCTTTGCTTGCTGCACAGATCATCGCCGTGGACGACGCGGATCTGGCCGCCCGACTGGATGCCATGCGGAAGGCTGCATCCGAAAAAGTACTTCGCGCCAACGCGGAGATTGAAAAGAAATACAGCACCATCTAAGGAGATATCTATGGGAGGATTTTTTGGCGCAGTATGCCGCCGGGACGTGATCGGCGACGTATTCTTCGGTACGGACTACCATTCCCACCTGGGCACCGCCCGGGGCGGTATGGCCGCATACGATCCCGAGATCGGCTTGCAGCGCGATATTCATAATATTCAGAATTCCCCGTTCCGCACCAAGTTTGAGCACGTTCTGGACGAGATGAAGGGATGCGCCGCCATCGGCATCATCAGCGATTCCAATCCCCAGCCTCTGCTCATCCGCTCCGTGCACGGAACCTACGCCATCTGCACCATCGGCATCATCAACAACGCCGAGGAGCTGATCGATACCTATCTGACGGCCAGCGGCGGACATTTCAACGCCATGACCGGCGGCGCCGTAAACGCCACGGAATTGGTAGCGGCACTGATCGACCGTCGGAATGACCTGACCGAGGGCATCCGCTTCGCCCAGGACGTGATCGAGGGAACCGCCAACATCCTGCTTCTGAAGGACGACGGCTCGCTGATCGCCGCCCGGGATAAGCTGGGACGAATCCCCGTCGTCATCGGAAAGAACGAGGACGGCTACTGCGTAACCTTCGAGTCCTTCGCCGCCCACAAGACCGGCTACGGAATCGAAAGAGAGCTGGGCCCCGGCGAGATCGTGCACGTCACCCCCGACGGAGTGACACAGCTGGCCCCGCCCGGTGAGAAAATGCGGATCTGCTCCTTCCTGTGGAGCTATTACGGATACCCCACCTCCTCCTACGAGGGAACCAACGTGGAAATCATGCGCTACCGCAACGGCCAGATTATGGCAAAGAAGGATATGGAGGCCGGCATCACCGAGGAGCTGGACTACGTCAGCGGCGTGCCCGATTCCGGCACCCCCCACGCCATCGGCTACGCCAATGAAAGCGACGTGCCCTTCGCCCGTCCTTACATCAAATACACCCCCACCTGGGCCCGCAGCTTCACTCCCCAAAGCCAAACCGAGAGAAGCCGCATCGCCAAGATGAAGCAGATCGCCATTCACGAATTGATCGAGGATAAGAACCTGCTCTTCGTGGACGACTCCATCGTCCGCGGCACCCAGCTGAAGGAAACCGTAGACTTCCTCTACGACAACGGCGCCAAGTCGGTGCATATGCGCTCCGCCTGCCCGCCGATCATGTACGGGTGCAAGTATCTGAATTTCTCCAGATCCACCTCCGAGATGGATCTGATCACCCGCCGCACCATTCTGGAGCTGGAGGGACACGAGGGCTTCCAGCACCTGGAGGAATACAGCCGCTCCGACACGGAGCGTGGACAGAATCTCCGCCGCGCCATCTGCGAGAAGTTCAACTTCTCCTCCCTGGAATTCCAGTCCCTGGAGGGCGTGATCGAGTCCATCGGCATCGATCCCTGCAAGCTCTGCACCTACTGCTGGAACGGCAAGGAATAATTCCCTAACTTAAATTATTTGATTCACGAAAGGATCACCGAATATGAGAAGTGAAAGCGAAAGCTACAAAGCCGCCGGCGTAGACATTACTGCCGGTTACCGTGCCGTTGAGTTGATGAAGGCACACATCAAGCGCACCAAGAACGAAGGCTCTGTCGATGACATCGGCGGCTTCGGCGGCATGTTCATTCCGCCTCTGGCCGGCATGAAGGATCCCGTTCTGGTCAGCGGCACCGACGGCGTCGGCACCAAGATCAAGCTGGCCTTTATGATGGACAAGCACGACACCGTAGGTATCGACTGCGTGGCTATGTGCGTAAACGATATCATCTGCGCCGGTGCCCGCCCGCTGTTCTTCCTCGACTACATTGCCTGCGGCAAGAACGAGCCCGAGAAGATCGCTGCCATCGTTTCCGGCGTAGCCGAGGGCTGCGTGCAGTCCGGCTGTGCGCTGATCGGCGGTGAGACCGCGGAGCATCCCGGCCTGATGCCCGAGGACGAGTACGATCTGGCCGGTTTTGCCGTTGGTATCGTGGATCGCTCCAAGGTGATTGATAAAAACAGCGTACGCCCCGGCGACACGATCATCGCCCTGCCCTCCAGCGGCGTACACTCCAACGGTTTCTCCCTGGTTCGCCACGCGCTGGACATCGAGAACGCCGATCTGACTACTCCCCGGGAGTGCCTGGGCGGCCGTTCTTTGGGTGAGACTCTCCTGACTCCCACCCGTCTGTACGTAAAGCCCGTTTTGGCCCTGCTCGAGCAGGTGAACGTACACGGCATCTCCCACATCACCGGCGGCGGATTCTATGAGAATCTTCCCCGTTGTCTGCCGGACGGCACCTCCGCCAAGATCTGCCGCGCGGACGTGAAGATCCCCCCGATCTTCGATCTGATCGCGAAGGAAGGCAACGTGCCCGAGCGCGATATGTTCAACACCTTCAATATGGGCGTGGGTATGGCCATCGTGGTAGCCGCTGAGGATGCAGAAAAAGCGCTGTCCATTCTCCGTGAGGCCGGCGAGGAAGCCTACGTGATCGGCGAAGTGGTTGCCGGCGACGAGGGCGTTATCATATGCTAAAAGAAAAAACCCGCATTGCCGTGTTCGTATCCGGCGGCGGTACCAATCTGCAGGCGCTGCTTGACGAGGCGGCCCGTGGCAATCTCCCCGACGGCGAGATCGCGCTGGTGCTGGCGTCGAGAGGCGATGCCTATGCACTGACACGGGCGGCGAATGCCGGTGTACCCGGTGTGGTAGTGGCAAGAAAGCAGTGCGCTGACCAGACGGAGTTTGAAGAGAAGATTCTCGCCGCACTCCGCGAGTACAAGATCGAGATGATCGTTCTGGCCGGCTTTATGTCCATCCTGTCCGAATCCTTCACCTCCCGCTTCCCGAGGCGGATCCTCAACGTGCATCCGTCCCTGATCCCCGCCTTCTGCGGCCAGGGATTCTACGGGCTCCGCGTACACGAGGCGGCCCTGGCACGGGGCGTGAAGATCAGCGGCGCCACCGTCCATTTCGTCAACGAGATCCCCGACGGCGGGGAGATCATCTTCCAGCGGGCGGTAGAGGTACAGCCGGAGGACACGCCGGAAACTCTGCAGCGCCGCATCATGGAGGAGGCGGAGTGGCATCTGCTCCCCGCAGCCACCGAGAAGGTGGCACGGGACATCCGCACCGATGCGGATTACGACAAGATGGATCTGTGATCCAACGTTATGAGCGTAAAAAACAGGACAGTTTATGTGCACTCTCTTGTAGGGGCGACCATCGGTCGCCCGCGGGCGGTCATTGACCGCCCCTACATGGTACAATATGATACACAACACATCTTATGGCAGGGATCTGTGATCCATCCATCATTTCCGATTAAAATTACATAGTAAATATAAGTTGTAAGGAGACGTAACCATGAATGAATTTCAGTTGAAATACGGCTGCAACCCCAATCAGAAACCCTCCCGCATCTATATGGACGACGGACGGGAATTGCCCATCACCATCCTGTGCGGCAGACCGGGATACATCAACTTCCTGGACGCTTTGAATTCCTGGCAGCTGGTTCGTGAATTGAAAGAGGCCACCGGCATGACCTGTGCCACTTCCTTCAAGCACGTCAGCCCCACCTCCGCCGCGCTTGGTCTTCCTCTGTCTGAGGATCTGAAGAAGGCTTGCTTCGTGGACGATATCGAGGGTTTGGACGCGTCTCCTCTGGCTTGTGCGTATGCACGTGCCCGCGGCACCGACCGTATGTCCTCCTTCGGCGACTGGATCGCTCTGTCCGACGTGTGCGACGTGACCACCGCTATGATTATCAAGCGTGAGGTTTCCGACGGCGTGATCGCTCCCGGCTACACCGACGAGGCCCTCGCTATCCTGCGCGAGAAGCGGAACGGCAACTACAACATCATTCAGATCGACACCGATTACGTACCCGCTGCGCTGGAGCACAAGCAGGTATTCGGCATCACCTTCGAGCAGGGCAGAAACGAGTTCAAGATCAACGAGGAATTGATCTCCAACGTAGTGACCGCCAACAAGGAGCTGCCCCCGGAGGCAAAGCGTGATTTGATCGTGGCGCTGATCACCCTGAAGTACACCCAGTCCAACTCCGTATGCTATGCGGTAGACGGACAGGCTATCGGCGTGGGCGCCGGACAGCAGTCCCGTATTCACTGCACCCGCCTGGCCGGACAGAAGGCAGACACCTGGCAGCTTCGCCGCCATCCCAAGGTATTGAATCTGCCCTTCCTGGATACACTGAAGCGTGCAGACCGCGACAACGTAATCGACGGCTACATCAACAAGAACGAAGAGGACGTTTGCGCTGAGGGCATCTGGCAGAAGTACTTCTCCCGTCAGCCTGAGCCGCTGACTGCCGAGGAAGCAAGAGCTTATCTGGACACCATCACCGGTGTATCCGTAGGCAGTGACGCATTCTTCCCCTTCTCCGATAATATTGAGCGCGCAAGAAAGAGCGGCGCTTCCTATATCGCTGAGCCCGGCGGATCCATCCGTGACGATCTGGTAATCGAGTGCTGCGACAAGTACGGCATCGCCATGGCCTTCACCGGTATGAGACTGTTCCATCATTAAAAAGGATTTTGTCAGACCCTTTTGAAAAAGGGTCCGACACCCCCAAAACTTTTTGGGTATTTGCCGAGGCAAACGTATCGTTCACCCAAATCGCAAGACAATTGCCCTCCGCCATTTTCCTGACTCTTCCAAAACTGCATTGATAAACTTGCTCACCAGTTTGAGAGCCAAGGAGATAGGGGTGGTGTAAGATAGCAAACAATCCCGCTTCACAGGATGAGGCGGGGAAAGGAACTACGGCGATTGAGTTGGTCCTTTCCCCGCCTACCAGAAAATTTTCCCACAAGGAGCATCCTTATGTTTTTTGATAAACTCGCCCAATTTGATCCCGAGGTACATGCCGCTTGCACGAAAGAGTTCGAGCGTCAGTCCCACAACATTGAACTGATCGCCTCCGAGAACATCGTTTCCGAGGCTACCCTGCTTGCCGCCGGCTCCGTACTTACCAACAAGTACGCCGAGGGCTATCCGGGTAAGCGTTACTACGGCGGCTGCTACGCCGTGGACGTGGTGGAAGACATCGCCCGTGAGCGTGCCAAGAAGCTGTTCGGTGCAGAGCACGCCAACGTTCAGCCCCACTCCGGCGCATCCGCCAATCTGGCTGTATTCTTCGCTTTTCTGAATCCCGGTGACACCGTGATGGGTATGAATCTGGCCCACGGCGGTCATCTCTCCCACGGTTCTCCCGTGAACATCTCCGGCAAGTACTTTAACATCGTGCCCTACGGTGTGGACGACGATACCCAGACGATCGACTACGACAAGATGCGTGAGATCGCGCTGGAATGCCGGCCCAAGATGATCGTGGTAGGCGCATCCGCCTACTCCCGCGTGATCGATTTCGCCCGCTGCCGTGAAATTGCGGACGAAGTGGGCGCGATCCTGATGGTGGATATGGCCCATATCGCCGGCCTGGTAGCCGCCGGTATGCATCCCTCCCCCGTTCCCTATGCGGACGTGGTAACCACCACCACCCACAAGACTCTGCGCGGTCCCCGCGGCGGTATGATCCTCTGCCGTGAGCAATATGCCAAGCAGATCGACAAGGCCGTATTCCCCGGCACCCAGGGCGGCCCTCTGATGCACATCATCGCCGCCAAGGCGGTGGCTTTGGGCGAGGCGCTGACTCCCGAGTTCAAGGAGTACCAAGAGAACATCGTAAAGAACGCGGCTACGCTGGCGGAGGCACTCAAGGCCGAAGGCTTTGACATCGTATCCGACGGCACGGACAACCACCTGATCCTCCTCGATCTCCGTTCCATGGGCATCACCGGTAAGGATCTGGAGCACAAGCTGGACGAGGTGCACATCACCGCCAACAAGAACGCCATTCCCAATGATCCCGAGAGCCCCTTCGTGACCAGCGGTATCCGTCTGGGTACCCCCGCTGTGACCTCCCGCGGATTCGGCGAAGCCGAAATGCGGCAGATCGCCCGCTGGATCAAGGAAGTGGCCACCGATTTTGAAGCAAGCAAGGATCGCATCTCCGCCGAAGTACAGGCGCTGTGCGAAAAATTCCCGATTTATAAATAATAAATATCCGGGGGCGCTTTTGCAAAAGCACCCCCGCACCCCCGCAAAAACCTTTACATAAAAAGTTTTAGTCGAGTTTTTTCAAAAACTCGCGGGGTATGGGGCAGCGCCCCACCGTATCCCCCCACGGAGGCTTACATGAAAACAGACATTATCGTAGTTGGCGGCGGTGGCCGCGAACACGCGCTGATCAAAGCGCTGAAGAAAAGTCCCGAAATCGGCGTGATCTACGCCCTGCCGGGCAACGGCGGTATGGCCGCCGACGCGATCTGCGTACCGGAGATCGGTGCGAAGGAGATCGACAAGATCGTGGCCTTCGCCACCTCTCATAATATCGGCTTCGCTGTGGTGGCGCCGGATGATCCGCTGGTGCTGGGCTGTGCCGACGCACTCATCGAGGCGGGTATTCCCACCTTCGGTCCGAAAAAGAATGCAGCCATCATCGAGGGAAGCAAGGTCTTCTCGAAAAATCTGATGAAGAAATACGGCATTCCCACCGCGGCCTACGAAACCTTTGAGGATGCGGCGGCGGCACTGGCCTACGTACAGACGTGCGCCATCCCCACCGTGGTCAAGGCGGATGGGTTGGCACTGGGTAAGGGCGTTATCATCGCCATGACCAGAGAGGAAGCTATCGACGCCGTTCGCTCCATTATGGAGGACAAGGCCTTTGGCGAGAGCGGTTCCCGCATCGTTATCGAGGAATTCCTCACAGGCCCCGAGGTATCCGTTCTCTCCTTCACCGACGGAAAGACCGTGATCCCCATGATCTCCTCTATGGATCACAAGCGGATCGGCGATAACGACACCGGTCTGAACACCGGCGGTATGGGCACCATCGCCCCCAACCCCTACTACACCGACGAGATCGCGGACGTTTGCATGAAGGAGATCTTCTTGCCCACGATCCGCGCCATGGAAGCGGAGGGACGTCCCTTTGCGGGCTGTCTCTATTTCGGACTTATGCTGACCCCCACGGGCCCCAAGGTGATCGAGTACAACTGCCGTTTCGGCGATCCCGAAACCCAGGTGGTACTGCCGCTCTTGGATTCTGACTTGTTCACCATCATGAAGGCTTGTGCCGCAGGCACTCTGACGCCGGATTTGGTGAAATGGAAAAACAGCCACGCTTGCTGCGTAGTGCTGGCATCGAGGGGCTATCCCGTAAAATATCAGAGCGGATTTGAGATCACCGTTCAAAACGGCTTTGAGGCGGAATTGTACGTGGCAGGCGCCAAGCTGCAGGAGGGCAAGCTCCTGACCGCGGGCGGCCGTGTGCTGGGCGTGACCGCTGTTTCGGACACGCTGGAAAATGCTATCGCTTTGGCATACAAGAATGCCGATCTCGTTTCCTTTGAGGGCGCGTACCGCCGATCCGACATCGGTCAGCGCGCTTTGGCAGCCGGTAAATCAAACTGAGAGGTTACATATGGTATACAGAATCTTTGTTGAAAAAAAGAAAGAACTGGCAGGCGAGGCCCGCTCCCTTCTTTCCGATATCCGCACCCTTTTGTCCATTTCTTCCGTAACGGACGTCCGTGTCCTCAACCGCTATGACGTGGAGGGCATTTCCCTTGAGCTGTTCGAGAACTGCAAGAACACCATCTTTGCGGAGCCCCAGCTGGACATCGTTACCGATTCCCTGCAGGCTGAGGAGGGCGACACCGTGTTCGCCGTGGAATATCTGCCCGGCCAGTTCAACCAGAGAGCGGACTCTGCCGCACAGTGTGTACAGCTTCTCTCCCAGGGGGAGCGGCCTCTCGTGGAGACTGCCAAGGTATACGTTCTTACCGGCAACGTAAGTGCGGACGAGCTTGCCGCCATCAAGAAGTACGTAATCAATCCCGTGGAGGCCCGCGAGGCTTCCCTTGCCGAAAAGGAAACCCTGGTTGCCGAGTATCCTACTCCTGCGGACGTAGCTGTGCTCACAGGCTTCTGTGAGCTGGATGAGGCCGGCCTTGCCGACTTCGTGAAGAAGTACGGTCTGGCTATGGACCAGGCGGACGCCGCTTTCTGCCAGGCATACTTCCGGAAAGAGCAGCGGGATCCCACCATCACCGAGATCCGCATGATCGACACCTACTGGAGCGATCACTGCCGTCACACCACCTTCCTCACCACCATCGACTCCGTATCCTTTGAGGATGCGGCTACCCAGGCATCCTGGCAGCGGTATCTGGATACCCGCCACGCCCTGGGACGTGACGCCAAGCCCCTCAACTTCATGGACATCGCCACCATCGGTGCGAAATCCCTGAAGGCACAGGGCAAGCTGACCAAGCTGGACGAGAGCGAGGAGATCAACGCCTGCACCGTTAAGATGAAGGTGAATCATAACGGTACCGAGGAAGACTGGCTGCTCCTCTTCAAGAACGAAACCCACAACCATCCCACCGAAATCGAGCCCTTCGGCGGCGCGGCCACCTGTATCGGCGGTGCGATCCGCGATCCTCTGTCCGGACGCTCCTACGTATATGCCGCTATGCGTGTGACCGGCGCAGCCGATCCCACCCGTCCCGTATCCGAGACCATGCCGGGCAAGCTGCCCCAGCGCAAGATCGTGACCACAGCGGCGGCAGGTTATTCCTCCTACGGTAACCAGATCGGTCTGGCCACCGGTATGGTAGACGAGATTTATCACCCCGGCTACGCGGCCAAGCGTATGGAGATCGGTGCCGTTATCGCGGCCGCTCCCGCGGAGAACGTACGCCGCGAGGTTCCGGCGCCCGGTGACGTGGTCATCCTGCTCGGCGGCCGTACCGGCCGTGACGGATGCGGCGGTGCTACCGGCTCCTCCAAGTCCCACACCACCGAATCCTTGACCTCCTGCGGTGCAGAGGTTCAGAAGGGTAATGCCCCTGAGGAGAGAAAACTCCAGCGTCTGTTCCGCAACCCCGAGGCGTCCCGCCTGATCAAGCGCTGCAACGACTTCGGTGCCGGCGGTGTTTCCGTTGCCATCGGTGAATTGGCAGACGGTCTGCGCATCGATCTGGACCGCGTTCCCAAGAAGTACGAGGGTCTGGACGGAACGGAGCTGGCCATCAGCGAATCTCAGGAGAGAATGGCCGTTGTTGTGGAAGCCGGCGACGTAGAGCGCTTCTGCGAGATCGCGGCAAGCGAGAACCTGGAATCCACCGTAGTGGCAAACGTCACCGAAGAAGCCCGCCTGACTATGCTGTGGCGCGGCAAGGTGATCGTAGATATCTCCCGCGAATTCCTGAACTCCAACGGTGCGGAGAAGCACACCACCGCCTGCGTGGCTCAGCCCAAGGCAGACGATGCGGCTGCTGTTACCTCCTTCACCGAGGCATACAAGGCTTTGGCCGCCGATCTGAATATCTGCTCCAAGCGCGGTCTCTCCGAGACCTTCGACTCCACCATCGGTGCGGGCACTCTGCTCATGCCCTTTGGCGGTAAGAATCAGCGCACGCCCATTCAGGCTATGGCCCACAAGATCTCCTGCGAGACGGGCGACACCGATACCGCCTCCTTTATGGCGTGGGGTTACAACCCGGTGATCACCTCCCGCGATCCTTACACCGGTGCGTATCTGGCCGTTGTGGAATCCATCTCCAAGCTGATCGCCTCCGGCGCCTCCTTTGAGGACGTGTATCTGACCTTCCAGGAATATTTCGAGAAGCCCATGAAGGATCCCAAGCGTTGGGGTAAGCCTCTGGCGGCCCTGCTGGGCTCTTTGGACGCACAGCTGGATCTGGGCGTGGCTTCCATCGGCGGTAAGGACTCCATGAGCGGCTCCTTTGAGGATCTGGACGTTCCTCCCACTCTCGTTTCCTTCGCCGTAACCACCGGCAAGACCACCGACGTAATCACCAACGATTTCAAGGCGGCAGGCAATCGCGTGGCCCTCTTTGTACCCGAGTACAAGGAAAGCGGCCGCCCCGATCCCTCCTCCCTGATCGCTCTGTATAACAAGATTCACGCTCTGATGGCCGAGGGCAAGATCCTCTCCGCCTACACCCCCACCTACGGCGGCATCGCCGAGGCGGTTATGAAGATGGCTATGGGTAACGGCTTCGGCTTCGCTTACGACGCGGGCACCGATCTGAACACCCTGTTCGGCCATCTGTACGGCGCATTCGTGTGCGAGATGGCACCGGGATGCGAGGAGGGTGATACTCTCGGCGTAATCACCGCAGAGGCTTCCTTCACCCGGAACGGTGAGACGGTTTCCGCCTCCGATCTGGACGCATTGTACGAAAACAAGCTGGAGAAGGTTTACTCCTGCAATATTGCCCAGTCCGGCACGGCCGCCGAGATTCCGCTGTTCAAGGCGGAGAAGCACGCCGCACCGGCTGTGAAGATCGCCCGTCCCCGCGTTCTGATTCCCGTATTCCCCGGCACCAACTGCGAGTACGATTCCGCCAAGGCGGTAGAGGCCGCAGGTGCGGAGGCTAAGCTGTTCATCATCCGCAATCTGACCTCCGAGGACGTAGCCCGTTCCTCCGAGGCATTCGCCCGTGAAATCGCCGATTCCCAGATCATCTTCGTGCCCGGCGGATTCTCCGGCGGTGACGAGCCCGACGGATCCGGTAAGTTCATTACCTCCTTCTTCCGCGGTGCCTCCGTCAAGGAGCAGGTGACCCATCTGCTGGAAAACCGCGACGGTCTGATGTGCGGTATCTGCAACGGCTTCCAGGCACTGATCAAGCTGGGTCTGGTTCCCTACGGCAAGATCACCGACGCGGATGCCAATGCGCCCACTTTGACCTTCAACACCATCGGTCGCCACCAGTCCAAGCTGGTACGCACCCGCATCACCTCCAACAAGT
>JBGVJO010000123.1:0-14186 GCA_045129535.1 Eubacteriales bacterium | reverse complement strand
CTCCTCCTACGAAACGGCGGGCGCCAAGGATACGGAGTATCTGATCACCGCTCTGCGACGTTTCTATTCCTCCGCTCTCACCGTGCTGGGTGACGGCGAATACGTAATTGAATAATCCACTATCAGGCATAGTATCCCTCCGCATCCATATAATGTTATGGAATAATGATGCGGAGGGATTTTTATGCGTTGGGGCAGAGGGAGGCCGTCGTCCACAAACGATCCGCGGCAAACGTCCGCGGCATCGGCCGTGCTGATCGCGGGGGGCGTTTTGTGCGCTGTGTTTTTCCTTGCGGCAGTGGGAAGTGATCACAAAATGCCCGTCTATCCGCCGGAGATGGCGGAGGAAGCCGTGCAGACTTTTGTCCGGGAGCACACCGCGCTGGCGGATGCACTGGGCATCGACGGATATTTTCCCGCCGACGCGGTACCCGTGGGGGCCTTTGAGGAGAAAAGCGAGGCAGGATATCGGGAATTTGTAAATCGGCGATGGTCCTTCGGCGATTATTTGCGGGATGCCATCCGCGTGCTGATCGGCGAAACGGATCCGCAATGAACGGGCTTCTTTTTTCCGCCGTTTTCACACTGCTCAACGGAGTCAGGGACTCCCTTCCCTTTTTGCTGGCCGCTCTTCTGCACGAGAGCGGTCATCTTTTGGCCTGCCGGTTTCTTCGCGTACCGATCCGCTTCTTCCGCCCCACAGCGGCCGGTGCCGTCATCGGATACGATCCCTCCACGGTTTCCTATACCCGGGAAGCGATGGTCGCCGCGGCGGGGCCTCTTGCCAATCTGGCGGGATTTCTTTCATGCTTCCCCGGGGAGTGCTCCCGGGGGCGGGCACTGTTCGGTGTGGCCTGCCTGTCCCTTGCCGTTTTCAACATACTCCCTATCCGCCACCTGGACGGAGGAGTGATTCTCAGGGATCTGCTTTTCTCCTTACTGGGGCCGGTGCGGGGCGAAATAACCGGTGAAAAAATATCCCGGATATGCACCGTATGCTTATGGACGTGTGCCGTGGCAGTACAGATCCGCTGCGGGGGAAATTTGTCACTTCTCTTCATTTCCGTGTGCCTTTTGACGAAGATTGCGGGGGGATAACAGAGGCAAAACGGCACTTTTGCCCATAAAATTGCAAAAAATCCCGAAAAAAATTTGCCGCAGGGCCCCGCAACGTATTGCAAAATTATGCACGGTGTGATACAATGAATCCGATTCCCCTCATAAGGATCAAGTTTTAGGAAAGCACGAGGAAAGCAATGGAAAAAAATAAACTGGTTGAGCTGAAGAACATCGTCAAAGCGTTCAACGGCGAGCCGGTGCTGAGAAGCATCAATCTGGATGTACATGATAACGAATTCATGACACTGCTCGGTCCCTCCGGTTGCGGTAAAACCACAACCCTCCGTATTATCGGCGGTTTTGCTACCCCCGATTCCGGCGATGTGTTCTTCGATGGCGTCCGCATCAACGACGTCCCCCCGCACAAACGCCAGGTAAACACGGTTTTTCAGAAATACGCACTGTTTCCGCATTTGAACGTGTATGAGAATGTGGCTTTTGCGTTGCGCCTGAAAAAAACGCCCGAGCGAGAAGTCAGCATGCGCGTAGCCGAAATGCTGGAACTGGTGAACCTCAGCGGTTTTGAAAAACGAAGTGTAAACTATCTCTCCGGCGGTCAGCAGCAGAGAGTTGCCATCGCCCGCGCGCTGATCAGCAATCCCCGGGTCCTCCTTTTGGACGAGCCCCTGGGTGCCCTCGATCTGAAGCTGCGTAAGGAAATGCAGACGGAATTGAAGGCTCTGCAGCAGCGGACCGGTATCACCTTCGTTTACGTAACTCACGATCAGGAGGAAGCCCTCACTATGAGTGATACGGTCGTCGTTATGAACGGCGGTATCATTCAGCAGATCGGCACGCCTCAGGATATATACAACGAACCCGTCAATACGTTCGTTGCCACCTTTATCGGCGAATCCAACATTCTTCCCGGCATTATGCATCGGGATTTCCTGGCGGAATTTGCCGGAAACAATTTTGCCTGCGTGGACAGCGGCTTTGCTCCCATGGAGCCCGTCAACGTGGTTATCCGCCCCGAGGATATCTCCATCGTGGAGGCCCAGGAGGAAACCATCAACGGCGTGGTGCGCCGCGTGACCTTCAAGGGCGTTCATTATGAAATTATCGTGGAAGCCTGCTCCGTGGACTGGATCATTCACTCCACCAAGGCCCCCGAGGTGGGCAGCGTGGTGGGTATGACCTTTACCCCTCAGGATATCCACATTATGCACCGTGACCCGGAAGATGCCCCGGCTCCCCAGGAGGCGGCACGCACCCCGGATGATTCTGCGGATACTAAGTAATATCCGCGTGGCAGAGTACAGTATCCGCCGTATTTGTACCTGCGTCCGCCGGCTGTAGCCGGCTCGGACAAGTTATTTCTGAATTCCGGCGGGGAAACGGAGCAATCATTGAACAAACAAGTGAAATGGGCCGCCTCCCCCTATCTTTTGTGGATGGCGATCTTTATCATCGTTCCGCTGGCGCTGATTGCGGTATTCGCTTTCACCACCACCTACACCGTGGATGCAGACGGAACAATTCTGGCACCCGAGCAAGTTTGGGCTCTGGTGGAAGAATTCGGCGACGAAGAGGGCAATCTTCCCGAGGGAATGCTGACGGAAAAGACCGTGTTCACCATGGAACATATTCTCGAAGTGAGCAACTATATGTCCACCTTGCTCAACTCCATCTGGCTGGCACTCATCGCCACCGTGATCTGCCTGATTCTGGCCTATCCCGTGGCATACTACATATCCCGCCTGCATTTCAGCCGCCAAAAGATGATGCTGATGCTGGTTATGCTTCCCATGTGGATGAACTTCCTTCTGCGTACCTATGCGTGGATGACTCTGCTGGAGAAAAACGGTCTGATCAATCAGTTCTTCGGGTTGTTCGGCCTGGGCCCCTTCCAGATGATCAACACCCCCGGCGCCGTGGTGCTGGGTATGGTATACAACTATCTTCCCTTTATGATTATGCCCCTTTACTCCGTGATGACCAAGATCGAGGACCGCACCATTGAGGCGGCACAGGATCTGGGCGCAGGCTCCATCCGCGTGGTGACCAAGGTGGTTCTTCCCCTCTCCACGCCGGGCATCGCCTCCGGCATCACGATGGTATTCGTCCCTGCCGTCAGCACCTTTATCATCTCCCGTATGCTGGGCGGCGGCACGAATATGCTGATCGGTGACCTGATCGATCTGCAGTTCCTGGGCAACGCCTACAATCCCAACCTGGGTGCGGCTATGTCCATCGTACTGATGGTATTCATCCTGCTCTGCATGAGCATCACCAACTCCCTCGATGACGAAGACATGGAAGGAGTGCTGATGTGATGAAAAAACTTACCTTTTCCAAGATCTACACGTCGATCATCTTCCTGTTTTTGTATATCCCCATCGGCGTTCTGATCGTCAATTCCTTCAATGCCTCCAAGAGCCGTACAGTATGGACCGGCTTTACTCTGGACTGGTATGCCAAGCTGTTCCACAACGAAACCATTATGACCAGCTTGCTCAACACCCTGGTCGTGGCACTGATCGCCTCGGTGGTGGCCACCATTCTCGGCACCGCCGCCGCCATCGGTATCTACAACATGAACAGCGTGGCCCGAAAGTTCATTATGAACGTCACTCTGATCCCCAACGTGAACCCGGAGATCGTCACCGGTGTATCCCTGATGCTCCTCTTCGTATTTTTGAAGCTGGAGTTCGGTTTCGCCACGCTGATTCTCTCTCACATCACGTTCTGCGTGCCTTACGTAATCCTGAACGTTATGCCGAAATTACGGCAGATGAACCGGAATCTCTGCGAGGCGGCGGCAGATTTGGGCTGCAATCAGCTGCAGGTGTTCCGTAAGGTGATGGTTCCCGAGATCATGCCCGGTATTCTCTCCGGATTTCTTATGTCCCTCACCTACTCCATCGATGACTTCGTTATCAGCTACTTTACCCACGGCGCCAGCGCTCAGACTCTGTCTATCACCATCTTCTCTATGACCCGACGGAAAGTCAGCCCCGAGGTCAACGCCCTCTCCGCCATTATCTTCGTGGTAGTGCTGACCATCCTTCTGATCGTAAACATTGTGGACATCAAAAAGCACGAGAAGGAGGCAAGACGATGAAACGATTTATTGTACTTTTGCTTCTTTCCCTTCTGCTTCTGTCCGCCACGCCCCTTTCCTTCGCCACCGAAAGCGGATTTGATATCGATTACTCCGACACGGTGGACTGGAACAAATTCCGCGGTCAGGGCATTACCTTGAACGTATACAACTGGGGTGAATACATCTCCGTGGATGACGGTGAGGACGGTGCCTTTGATACCGTCGCTGAATTTGAAAAGCTGACCGGCATTGACGTGGTCTATTCCACCTTCTCCACCAACGAGGAGCTGTACGCCAAACTGAAAATGGGCGGCGGCAGTCAGTACGACGTGATCATCCCTTCGGACTATATGGTATCCCGTATGATAAACGAGGGCATGCTGGCCAAGCTGAATTACGACAATATTCCCAATGCGAAATACATCCGAGAGGATCTGCGCGTGGCCACCTCTTCTCTGGCGGCAGAGTATTCCGTGCCCTATCTGTGGGGCATCGTGGGCATCATCTACAATACCACTCTCGTGGACCCGGAAGATGACGTGCACACCTGGGATATTCTGTGGAATGAGAAGTATGCCAACAACATCCTGATGTTCCAGAACTCCCGCGACACCGTAGGCATCGCCCTGAAGCGGCTGGGATATTCCTTCAACACCACAAATGAGGAAGAAATCCGCAGTGCCGCCCATACTTTGGTGGATCAGAAGCCCATCGTACAGGCCTACGTTATGGACGAGATCTTCGATAAGATGATCGGCGGAGAGGCGGCCCTGGCTCCCTACTACGCCGGTGACGCCATCGTGATGATGCAGGACAATCCGGATCTGGCCTTTGCCGTTCCCGTGGAAGGAACCAATCTGTTCATTGACTCCATGTGTATTCCCGCCAATTCCAAAAACAAGGAAGCGGCAGAGCTGTTCATCCACTATATGTGCGAGACACTGGTAGCCTTGAAGAACACGGAATACGTGGGATACGCCACCCCGCATACCGAGGCGTTCACCTATCTGGATGAGGAAATGCAGACTTCCGTTACCTATCCCGACGATGAGGTTTTGAAGAAGGCCGAGGCGTTTACTGCCCTGCCCCCGGCCACCACGTCTCTCTTGGACAGCTTGTGGACGGACATCCTCTCCTCCGGTGTATCCAGTCCCTGGATGACGCCGGTATTCATGGGAATCTGTATCGCACTGACCATCGGTATCAATGCCTTCAAGAAACAAAAGAAAAAGAGAACTTCCTTCTAAATGAAAAAGACTGCTTGCCGCAAGGCAGGCAGTCTTTTTTTGCAATGCATGGAAAAACAAGTCCCAATTACCTTTTGTGTTCCCAGCTGAATACCGGCTTCATTAGGCTCCCTCCGGGAGGGAGCTGTCATCGAAGATGACTGAGGGAGAGTGCGTAAACGATGGAATTCAGTAAAATTTAACGTTCCGCATGCTCCTTCCACCACGCGACCTTCCACTTCGTGGAAGTCGGGTGGTCCCCCTCCCTCCCGGAGGGAGGCATAGGCCAGCGGAAGCTGCAACGGGAACACAAATGGTTGTTGGGAGAAAAACAAAAGGACAGGTCAAAACCTGTCCTTCTCGTATGGGGTGAGTGATGGGAGTCGAACCCACGACCTTCAGGGCCACAACCTGACGCTCTAACCAACTGAGCTACACCCACCGTATGGCGTACCTTGGGGGACTCGAACCCTCGACCTACTGCTTAGAAGGCAGTTGCTCTATCCAGCTGAGCTAAAGGTACAAAAGGAAGCTCCTATCCCTCTCGGATAAGGATTGGAGCGGGTGATGGGAATCGAACCCACATGGCCAGCTTGGAAGGCTGGAGTTCTACCACTGAACTACACCCGCGTGGCATTTCAATGTCGCCCAAATATAATATCACACTTACCCTACGTTTGTCAAGCACTTTTTTCTTTTTTTTCACATTTCCTTGAGAGGTGCGATATATTCCGCCCAAAACCGATTTTTGTTGTTTTTTAATTTACAGATTGTTTATTGTAATTGGGAGCGTTTTTTTATACGATATTATATATGATCGGGGAATGAAATGGGGTGATACGGGAATGTTCGGCTATATCCGACCGCTGGTCGATGAAATGAAGGTGCGGGAAAACGAGATGTACCGCGCCATATACTGCGGCCTTTGCCGGGCTATGGGCCACCATACCGGCTGTGCTTCCCGTATGACGCTCAGCTACGATTTCGTTTTTCTCAGTGCCTTTCGTGCGGCCATTACGGGGGTGCGCTTCGATCCGCAGCCTCATCGATGCATAATGCATCCCGTCAAACGACGGATGATGGCGGAGGACAACGAAATCTTCGCCTACTGCGCCCGCGCAGCCGCATATTTGACATATGCCAAATTAGAGGACGATCTGGCCGATGAGTCAGGCGCACGCCATCTGGCCGCCAAGTCCCTGCGTCCTGCGGCGGCCGATATGCGGAAAAAAGCCGGTTCCCTGCCGGAATTGGAGGCAAGCATTCTCTCCTCACTGGAAGCTCTTCGAAAACTGGAGGCGGCGGAATCCGACTCCATCGACGAAACGGCCGAATGCTTTGGGCAGCTGCTGTCCGATATCTTCGCTTACGGACTGACGGGTACCGATGCCCGTATTGCCCGCGAGGTCGGACGGGCCGTGGGGCGGTTCATTTACGTAATCGATGCGGCGGACGACGCGCCCGAGGACGGCAAAAAGAACCGATACAACCCCATCCTTCGCCGGTACGGCCAGGATATCCTTGTGGAGCGGGAATATACGGATCGGGCGGGAAATACGAAAACCGCCGTCCGCCTCGAGGAGAAAACGGCGCAGGATCTTTATATCGCCGCACTGAACGATCTATGGCGGCTCAGCGCCGCCATAGAGCTGATGGATTTCACCCGCGCCGGGAGTGAGGTGGAGGGCATCGTGAAGAACACGGTGTATCTGGGTATGCCGGCGGAGCTCCGCCGGGTATTGGCCATAGGCCAATCAGTATAACGGAAAGGCTGCCTTCGGGCAAAGGACAACTATGAAGGATCCCTATACAATATTGGGCGTGTCCCGTGATGCGACGGACGAGGACATCAAGAAAGCATACCGGACACTGGCAAGAAAATATCATCCCGACAACTACGCAGGCAGCGATCTTGCCGACGTGGCCGAGGAAAAAATGAAAGAAATCAACGAGGCTTACGATCTGATCACGAGGATGCGGGCCTCCGGCAGCTCGGGCACCTATTCCGGGGCCTCGTCGGGCAGCTACTCGTCGGGTAACTACGCCGATATCCGCCATCGGATCAACGAGGGACGGTATTCCGATGCGGAAATCCTTCTGGATGCCATTCCCGCCTCCCAGCGGGGAGCCGAGTGGAACTTCCTTAAGGGCTGCGTGATGATGCAGAGAGGCTACTATTTCGATGCACAGAAGTACGTGGAGACCGCCTGCTATCTGGATCCTACCAACATGGAATACCGCCAGATGAAGCAGCGTATGCGTGCCACCGCCTCCGGGTACGACAGCCCCTACCGCACTGCGTCCTACGGCAATTCCTGCTTCGATGCGGACTGCTGTACCTCCCTGATCTGCGCCGACTGCCTGTGCGAATGCTGCGGCGGCGATCTGATCCGCTGCTGCTGAGGTAGGATATGAAAAAAGTTGGAGTATCCAAAAGGACCAGGCGCATCGCCGCCTGCGGAATCCTTTCTGCCCTGGGCGTGATTTGTCTTTCCGTCGGCTCTCTGATTGAGGTGATGGATCTCACCATGATTATGATCGCATCCTTCTGCATCGTTTTTGCCGTGATCGAGATGGGAAAGCGGTGGGCCTGGCTGATCTGGGGCGCCACGGCGCTCCTCTCCCTGCTCCTTTTGCCGAACAAGCTGGCCGCGCTCCTCTATTTGATGGGCGGAATGTATCCCATCGTCAAATCCACGCTGGAGCGGCTCCGCCCCCTGTTTGCCTGGGCGGGAAAGCTGGCCGCTTTCAACGGAGTGCAGCTTGCTTTTCTTCTGATAGCACAGAAATTGTTCGGCATGAGCGGACCGGACTACGCCCTTACCTGGGGTGTGGTATTGTTTAACAACGTACTGTTTATTTTGTTCGATATTACATTGACGGTATTCATCACCTTTTATCTGGTAAAGATGCGCCGCCGTTTGAAGATCCAAAGTCTGAAGGACTGAACACGCTACCGATTTAGGGCGATGCGGAAACGCACTCGCCCTATTTCTTTGCTTTGGCAGATGATTTGTGGATTTTTTGCCGTATTTGATGACCGAATTGTTAAGAAAAAGTTGACAAATCCTGCTAAAACGGAGTATAATAATAGTATCTATAGGTATGCGTGGAACATACGCAAAAAGGAGACTGACCCATGCTGAGAAGTATGACCGCTTTCGGCCGCGCGCGGGCGCTGTCCGGGTGCGGAACCAAAGATATCACCGTAGAATTGAAGAGCGTCAACAGCCGTTTTCTGGACTGCACCGTTCGCTTGCCCCGTATGTACTCTTTCCTTGAGGAAAAGATCAAGGCGTACCTGGCAGAACGAGGCATCGTCCGCGGCAAGCTGGAGGTATACGTCAGTGTAGACGTTCTGCAGCAGGAGGGCATCGAGATCACGTTGGATCGGGCTTTGGCCGCCTCCTATCTCCGTGCGCTGGAGGAATTGCGGGACGAGTTTGATTTGAAGGACGATATTTCCGTGATGCGGGTAGCCGCCAACCGGGATCTGTTCATCACCAAAAAGGCGGAAGACGATCTGGAAAAGGATTGGGAAGACGTTCGCTCCGTTCTCGGCGCCGCCGTAGACGTATTCCTCTCTGCCCGTGAGCGGGAGGGTGAGAATCTCCGCCGTGACATTCTCGCGAAAGCGGAAAAGATCAAGGAATGTGCCGCACGGGTCAAGACACTGTCCGAGGCCGATATCGCAGGCCACAGGGACAAACTGGATGCGCGCATCCACAAGATGCTGGACGATCATTCCATTCAGATTGACGAACAGCGGATCCTCACTGAGGTGGCCATCTTTGCCGACCGTGCCGCCATCGACGAGGAGTTGGTTCGTCTGAACTCCCATTTCAACGGTCTGGAGGACATTCTGAACAGTCCGGAACCGGCCGGACGCCGTCTGGACTTTTTGCTCCAGGAAATGAACCGGGAAACCAACACCATCGGTTCCAAGGCAAACAATGCGGACATCGCCCGCCTGGTAGTGGATATGAAGTGCGAGCTGGAAAAGATCCGCGAACAAATCCAGAACATCGAGTAAAGATATGAAATTTATCAATATAGGATTTTCCAATTTGGTCTCCGCTGAGCGGATCATCACCGTAGCCGCACCGGATTCCGCCCCCGTCAAGCGATTGATCGCGGAAAGCCGGGAGGACGGCCGCTCCATCGACTGCACCTGCGGTAAAAAAACAAAATCGGTGATCATCACCGACAGCGATCACGTGATCCTGTCCGCTTTGCCCCCGGAAACCATTGCCGCCCGCATTGACGGATCGGTACAAAACACCGAATTCCCGGATGAGAACAGCGAGGGACAGTTATGAGTACAGAAACAAGAGGTATGCTGATCGTCATATCCGGTCCGGCCGGAAGCGGCAAAGGCACCGTAGTGAAGGAGCTTCGCTCCATGCTTCCCGATTTGGGACTGTCCGTATCTGCCACAACCCGATCCCCCCGCCCCGGCGAGGAGGACGGTGTCCATTACTACTTCATGTCCCGGGATGATTTCGAGGAAGCCTTGTCCCACGGGGAAATCCTGGAGCACACCGTATACTGCGGCAACTATTACGGAACCCTTCGTTCCGAGGTAGAGAGAGTGCTCGCCGCCGGCCACGATCTGATTCTGGAGATCGAAGCGGACGGCGCCATGCAGGTAAAACGGCTCTTTCCCGACACCATCACCGTGATGCTGATTCCCCCGAATGGGGAGGTTCTGGAGGCCCGCCTTCGCGGACGGGGCACGGAAACGGATGATATCATCCTGGCACGGCTTCGCCGGGCACGGGAGGAAATCGTCATCAGCGAAAAATACGATTACATCGTAGTCAATCAGGACGGCGGGGTACGGCAGTGCGCCGAGGATATCGCCGGTATCCTGCAGGCGGAGCATCTCCGCTCTTTCCGAATGAAACACGTTACTTCCCGCTTCTTTGGGGAAGAATAAACCATACGACACAAAACCTTATCAAATCTCATACCCGAATCGGGAGAAAGTGCAAGTATTATGATTTATCCGTCCATCAGTGACTTGTCCAAAAACGGAAAATATAACCGCTATACGTTGGTCATCGCCACCTCCAAAACCGCCCGTGTTCTGACCGATGAATACGTAAAGCAGCGCGAATATGCGGAAAAGCTGATCGCCAATAAGGAAACCGACAAGAGCCTGATCTCCATGATCAAGCGGGAATACCGGGATGAGAAGGCGGTAAAGAGCGCCATCAACCGTCTGCACGACGGTGAGTTTGATATCGTTCCCCTGACCGCAGAAGCGGCCGAGGAAATCGGTGCAGAACTGCCCGAGGCAGAGACTGAGGCGGCTTCTGCCGAAGAATGATAACCCTACCTGCCGCCCTTTCGGCGGCAGGTATGTTTTTTCCGCCACATCGTGAGTGTAAAGGAGGATACGTACGTTGAGTGAGTTGTTTGCTTCCGTCCATATACTGGACGTGCCCTATCACGCAGATCGGGCGTACGATTATTTCGTACCGCCGGAATTGCGCGCCGATATTTCACTCGGCACGCTGGTCTGTGTGCCCTACGGCAACGCCAATCGCAAAGTACCCGCCGTTGTAACGGGACTGCGGGAGCAGTGTGATTTTGAAAACGTGAAACCCGTTATCTCTCTCCTGTCCTCCGGCGCGGCACTGAACGAGGAAATGCTAGCCTTGTGCGATTTTCTGAAGGAGCATACGCTGTGCACCATCGGGGACGCGGTACGGGCCGCCGTTCCTGCCGCCGCCATTTCCAAAACCACCGAATATTACACCGCGATCCGGGCGGATGATACCCCGGAAAAGCTGTCGCGCTTGGGCGACAAGGCGGCCTTCGTGTATTCCTTCATCGCGGCGCGGGACAAGGTTTCCCAGGCACGGCTTCGTACCGAATTCGGTGCGGAAAGCGCGGAGCTGGCCGCTTCCCTTCACAAGCACGGCCTTATCTCCGTCAGCACGGAGATAAGAGAAAACCGCACCGAGAAAAAACGTCGGTTCTTTTCCCTTGCGGAGGCTCTGACAAACGCGGAGGCCCTGGAAACAACCATCTCCAAACTGCGCTCCCCGGCACAGGCAAGCATTCTGCGCACCTTGTTCCAAAACGGGGAGATGGTGGAAGAGGATCTTTGCGCCATCACGGGAACATCCCGGGTGCAGGTTTCGTCTTTACTGAAAAAGGGACAGATCACCGAGCGAACAGAGGATGCCTTCCGGGATCCCTTCGCTGAGAAAATTCTCCCCAATGACGTGGGCGACAGCCCTCTCAGCGAGGAACAATCCGCAGCATACGATACACTGGCCTCCCTTTACGAAAGCGGAGAGGCCAAGGCAGCACTTCTGCACGGCGTTACCGGAAGCGGTAAAACCAGAGTAATTCTGTCCATGATCGATCGGGTACTCTGCGACAATCGCGGTGTAATCATTCTGGTACCGGAAATTTCCCTGACGCCCCAAATGGTGGGCATATTCCTGGCCCGCTACGGCGAGCGGGTGGCGGTGATCCACTCCTCCCTCTCCGCCGGTGAGCGATACGATGCCTGGCGACGGATCCGCGACGGCCTGGCCGACGTGGTGATCGGCACCCGTTCCGCCGTCTTTGCTCCTCTTTCGGACGTGGGACTGATCGTCATCGACGAGGAGCAGGAGCACACCTACAAATCCGATGCCAATCCCAAGTATCTGGCCCACGACGTGGCACGCTTCCGCTGTGCCCGCCACAATGCTCTGATGCTGCTGGCATCGGCTACCCCATCCGTAAACAGTTATTATAAAGCGAAAAGCGGTAAATATACGCTGATCGAGATGAAGCAGCGGTATGGCCGCGCTACCCTTCCCCACGTGATCGTCACCGATATGCGGGGTGAGGCGGGCGGCGGTACGCTTTCTCCCCTCGGTCACGTTCTGCGGGACCGATTGGCCGAAACCGTTTCGGATAAGAAGCAGGCCATCGTCTTTTTGAACCGACGGGGCTACAACAGCTTCATCTCCTGCCGCAAGTGCGGCGAGGCACTGAAGTGCCCCAACTGCTCCGTATCCCTTACCTATCACGTATTCCGCCCGTTGGGTGGCGGAGAAGCGGAGGAAGACTACCGCACGACCCGTGCCAACAGCGGCACGCTGACGTGCCACTACTGCGGCTACCGCACGCGGGTGCCGGAAAAGTGCCCCTCCTGCAAGAGCGAGCATTTCCATTTCCGCGGCTACGGCACGCAGATGCTGGAGGCGGAAATGGGCAAGCTGGATCCCGCCCCGCGGGTAATCCGTATGGATATGGACACCACCCAATCCAAATTCTCCCACGAGGAGCTCCTCACCCAATTCCGACGGGGCGAGGCAGACGTGCTTCTGGGCACGCAGATGGTAACGAAGGGACACGATTTCCCCGACGTAACGCTGGTAGGCGTTATCAACGCGGACAGTTCTATGTATCTGGACGATTATCGGGCGTCGGAGCGCACCTTCGCCATGCTGACCCAGGTGATCGGCCGGGCCGGTCGGGCAGACACCCCCGGTGTCGCGGTGGTACAGACCTTCAATCCCACAAGCGATATTATTACCCTGGCCTCCAATCAGGATTACGGCGAATTCTACCGCCGGGAGATCCGTATGCGCCAGGCGCTGGTGTTCCCCCCCTTCTGCGATATTGCGGTGATCACGCTGGCCAGCCGGGATGAGGCGCTGCTCTCCGGTGCCACGGTGCGGCTCAGAGAATGGGTGCGGGATGCGGTATCCGGCCCCTACTCCGATTTGAAACTGATGATTTTCGGCCCCTTCGAGGCCCCCGTATACAAGATCCAGGGCGTATGCCGAAACCGTATGGTAATCAAATGCCGTCTGAATCGGCGCAGCCGGGAGATGCTCGCACACATTCTCACCGATTTCGGCAAGAATGCGGGTAAGAGGCTGAGCATATCCGTGGATCTGAATCCCAATACATTGTAAAATACCGAAAGGATAGGATAATTATGGCCATTTTGAATATAGTAAAAGAGGGCGATCCCGTTCTGCGTAAGGTTTGCCGTCCTGTGACGGAGATCACTCCCCGAACGATCCAGCTGCTGGAGGATATGAAAGAAACCCTTCACAAGGCCGACGGATGCGGTCTGGCGGCACCTCAGGTAGGCGTGCTTCGCCGTATTGCGCTGGTGGAAGTGGAGCCCGGCAAGCTGTATGAGCTCATCAATCCCGAGATCATCGCCCGTGAGGGTACCCAGAACGAGCTGGAAGGATGCCTTTCCCTGCCCGGTCAGTGGGGTATCACGGAGCGTCCCGAGAAGGTGACCGTTCGCGCCATGGACAGAAACGGCGAGATCTACGAAGTATCCGGCGAGGGCCTGATGGCACGGGCTCTGTGCCACGAATTGGATCATCTGGACGGCGTATTGTACAAGGACAACGCTCTCCATATGCTGACTAAGGAAGAAATCAAAGAACAGTTTGAGGATTGAGGAAACGTCCATGAGAATTCTTTTTATGGGAACGCCGGATTTCGCCCGCTCCATTCTGGAAAAGCTGCATAAAGACGGTGAGAATATCGTGGCGGTGGTCACACAGCCGGACAAGCCCCGGGGACGGAAGATGATCCTCACGCCGCCGCCCGTCAAGCAGTATGCGATGGAGAACGGTCTGCCCGTATATCAGCCCGTCACACTGAAAGACGGCGCCTTTGCGGAGGAGTTGTCTCTTATTGATCCCGAATTGATCATCGTGGCCGCTTACGGCAAGATTCTGCCCGCCTACGTTTTGGACTATCCGAAATACGGATGCATCAACGCCCACGCGTCCCTGTTGCCCCGCTGGCGGGGT
>JBGVJO010000122.1:0-1472 GCA_045129535.1 Eubacteriales bacterium | reverse complement strand
CCAATCGGTGAACGACATGAAAATCGTAAACATTCCCACTCCCTATCCGGCGTCGAACTGTTTCCTTTGCTGGGATGAAATTTCCCGCCTTGCGGTGCTGATCGACCCACCGGCCGTTTTGGATAAAATTGATGATGTAGTGCGGCAGAACGGACTGACAATCGAGCGCGTTCTCTTGAGTCACGGCCATTTCGATCATATCTTCGGTGCGGATATCGTGAGGGATACGTACGGTGTACCGCTCGCCGTCCACGAAGCGGATGCAGAGATGCTGACGGATCCGATGAAAAACGCGTCAGTTTTGTTCTTCCGGGAAAGTCACACCTACCGTCCGGCAGAGAGCCTTCTCCGTGACGGAGACGAGATTTCCCTGGGGGAATCGGTCATCCGCGTTATGCATACGCCAGGGCATACGCCGGGATCTGTTTGCTTTGCCATAGGGAAGGATTACATTACCGGTGATACCTTGTTCCGTGGCAGCATCGGTCGTACCGATCTCCCGAGTGGAGATTGGCCGACTATGCGAGAGACACTAAATCGCTTATCGGAATGGCCTGACAACGTTCGCATTTACCCCGGTCACGGCGATCCGTCCGATATGGCCTATGAGAAAAAACACAACCCTTATTTGTAAAGGAGAATATATATGGATTATATGCGTCTTGCCGAGTTACTGTTTCCTCATATAACTATCACTCCGGAGGAGTTGGAGGCACGGTATCCGGCACGTCAGTTGCCCGAGGGCGCGAAGGTGACCCGTTTTGCACCCAGCCCCACGGGATACGTTCACTTCGGCGGATTGTTTCCCTCCACGGTTGGCGAGCGGCTTGCCCACCAAAGCGGCGGTGTGTTCTATCTTCGTATTGAGGATACCGATGCCAAGCGCGAGGTAGAAGGTGCGGCAGAAGGATTGATTCGTACCCTTGCCACGTACGGCATTCACTTTGATGAGGGTGCTATTCTGGACGGCAGCGGCCGAATTTCCGATCAGGGCGCATACGGCCCTTACCGTCAGTCCGAGCGTGCGGAAATCTATCAGACCTTCGCAAAACAGCTTGTACGTGAGGGAAAAGCGTATCCCTGCTTCACCACGGAAGAGGAGTTGGACGAGCTTTCTCAGATCAACAAAAAGGAAGAACTCAAAAATACGGACTGGCAGGCGGAAGCGGAAGCACGTCGTGCCGAGATGCTGGCCCGCAGAAACTTCACCATCGAGGAAGTGGAGGAGCATTTGCAGGCGGGGCACCCGTTTGTTGTGCGTATTCTTGCGGACGGTGCGGAGGATAAAAAAGTCAAATTCACGGATCTGATTAAGGGGAATATGGAGATCCCCGAAAACGATGAGGATTTTGTGCTTTTGAAGTCTGACGGCATTCCTACGTACCATTTCGCCCACGCGGTGGATGATCATCTGATGCGGACTACCCACGTAATCCGCGGCGAAGAATGGCTCCCCAGTCTGGCCAAGCATT
>JBGVJO010000121.1:0-1256 GCA_045129535.1 Eubacteriales bacterium | reverse complement strand
GGAGCGAAGTTCCACGTTCATGAAATCTTCAATGCCGATCAGTGCAAGACCTTCCGGCTTCTCGACAGCCTTTGCTGCGGCTTCGGCTGCGGCGGCTTTTGCCGCGATCTCGGCGTTGATCTCGTCCATCATCTTCTTTTCGTCCACACGGGCGAAGAGGACGGATGCCTCGCCGACAGATGCACCGGTCTTCATGCCGCCGAAAGCGGACAGGGAAGCGTAGTCTGTGGCGTCCGCGCCGATCTGACGATAAATTTCCTTACAGGTGGAGGGCATAATGGGCTCCAGCAGAATGGCCGCAATGCGGATGCATTCCAGCAGATTGTACATAACGGAGCGGAGACGTGCCTTCTGTGCTTCGTCCTTGGCCAGTGCCCAGGGCGCCGTTTCGTCGATATATTTGTTGGTGCGGCGGAGCATCTGCACCACTTCGTCGATGGCTTCAGCGATGTGGAAGGTGTCCATCTTTTCGTCAAACGCCTTGATAGCGGCGAGAGCGGTTTCCTTCAATTCCGCATCGGTGCCTTCATCCCCGGCGGGTGCAGGGATCACGCCGTCGAAGTATTTCTTCGTCATAGCCACGGTACGGCTTACCAGATTGCCCAGATTGTTGGCAAGGTCGGTGTTGTAGCGATTGATTACGTTTTCGTAAGTGATGGAGCCGTCGTTTACGTAGGGCATCTCAGCCAGGGCAAAGTAGCGTACACCGTCCACGCCGAAACGCTGGGAGAGCTCATCGGCGTAGATTACGTTGCCGCGGGATTTGCTCATCTTATCCGTGCCGGAAATGAACCACGGGTGACCGAATACGCGCTCCGGCAAGGGAAGATCCAGCGCCATCAGGAAGATAGGCCAGTAGATGGTGTGGAAGCGGACGATGTCCTTACCGATGATGTGTACGTCGGCAGGCCAGTTTTTCCGGAACAATTCCGGCTGCACCTCGTTTGCGGGATCGTAGCCCAGTGCGGTGATGTAGTTGGTCAGGGCATCCAGCCATACGTAGGTAACGTGCTTCGGATCAAAGGGAACGGGAATACCCCAGGTGAAGGAAGAACGGGATACGCACAGATCCTGCAGACCGGGCTTCAGGAAGTTGTTGATCATTTCCTTGCAGCGTGCCTCAGGCTGGATAAATTCGGGGTGGCTCTCGATGTGCTTCATCAAACGGTCCGCATATTTGGACATGTTGAAGAAGTACGCCTCCTCCTGTGCCTTCTTGACTTCGCGGCCGCAGTCGGGGCACTTGCCGTCCACCA
>JBGVJO010000120.1:0-7698 GCA_045129535.1 Eubacteriales bacterium | reverse complement strand
TTTCTTGAATTGGTGGGAAACCTCGGGGTTGAGGGCCTCGCCGGCGGTGGTGGCGTACTGGATGGAGGACAGATCGTACTTGGACAGATCCTCTTTGATAAAGAATCGGTACATAGTCGGCGGCGCGCAGAAGGTGGTGATGTTGTATTTCTTAAACAGAGGCAGGATTTCCTCGGAGCGGAAGCGGTCGAAATCGTAGGTGAAGGTGGCCGCCTCGCAGAGCCACTGACCGTACAGCTTGCCCCACAGAGCCTTACCCCATCCCGTGTCGGAGATGGTGAAGTGGAGTCCGTCGGGATTCACGTTGTGCCAGTGACGTGCCGTGGGATAATGTCCCAGCGCGTACTTGTAGGAATGGGTAGCGATGCGGGGATAGCCGGTGGTGCCGGAGGTGAACAGCATCAGCATGGGATCGTCGCCGCAGGGAGTGTTTTCCGTGCGGAAGTAATGGGTGCTGAAGCGCTCCATCTCCACGTTGAAATCGTTCCAGCCGTCCTTCTTGCCGCCCACCAGCACCTTGATCATGCCGGGGAATGCCTCGGCCGCCTTTTCCGCCTCGGCGGAAACCTCGCCGTCCGCGGTGCAGACGATGGCTTTTACGCCGGCGGCCTTATAGCGGTAGGCGAAATCGTGCTCCACCAGCTGATTGGTGGCGGGGATGGCGATGGCGCCGATCTTGTGAAGCGCCAGCATGCAGAACCAGAACTGGTAATGCCGCTTCAGAACCAGCATAACGGTGTCGCCCTTGCCGATGCCCAGGGATTCGAAATAGTTGGCGGTCTTGGCGGAGTATTTTTTCATATCGCTGAAGGTGAAGCGGCGGTCGGAGCCGTCGCCCGCTACCCACAGCATAGCCAGCTTGTCGGGTGATTTTTCCGCGATAGCGTCCACGCAGTCGAAGGCAAAGTTGAACTTGTCCTCGTTTTTGAAGGAGATGCCGCTGAAGACACCCGCCTCGTCGTAGGTGGATTCGATGAAATTATCCGCAACGGAGGTGCGGCGGCTTTCCGCCACGGCGGCCTTCGCCGCAATGAAGGGAGCCTCGGGATATTCCTCGCTGACCTGGCCGTCCTGGGGGTTCAGCACCACAGCGTGGAATTCGCATCCACCCTCGCTGACGGCGATCATACCGTGGGGGATCAGGCTGTTGTAGAAGATGGAGTCACCCTCGTTGAGGATGTCCACGTGACTGCCCACCTGTACCTTCAGGGAGCCCTTGACGATGACGTCAAACTCCTGACCGTTGTGGGAATTCAGCTTGATGGGAGCGTTCTGCTCCTCCGCCAGATAGGGGAATTTGACGAGGAACGGCTCCGCCAGCTTTTCCTTGAATTTGGGGGCCAGGTTGTTGTAGACCACGCCCTTTTTGCGGACGATCTTCAAGCCCTCGCCCTTTCTGGTGATGGCAAAGGAGGTCAGTGTCGTGCTGGTACCCTCCAGCAGATCCACCACCTCGACGCCGCAGGCCTTGGCGCATTTGTAAATGAAAGTGAAGCTGAAATCGGTCTCGCCCTGCTCGAGGATCTTGTAATCCTCCACGGATACGCCCGTCAGCTTAGCCAGCTGCTCGGGGGTAAAGCCTTTCGCTTCCCGCAGGTCCTTGATTCGGCCTGCCACTTCTTTCAAATTGTAATCCATTGTTTGACTCCTTTCGTTTCTGACCTCCGGGGAGGTGATACGATTTGAATAAAACAAAAAACCCGTCCCAAAAAAACTTTTGAGACGAGTATAAAACCCGCGGTACCACTCAAATTGCGAAACGGAAATTTCGCCACTTTACGGGCTCAAACAAGCCCTTTGCTTTTACGCAGCATTACGGAAGGAGTCTACTTGCTTTCGCTTTCGGTCCTTCGACTCGGAAGTGATGGGTCATTGGAACGTCTTGCCATTGGCTCGCAGCAACCGCCAACTCTCTCCAGGCTCCCCGATCCGACCGTCTTCGTCACAGTCGTTTTTTGAGATATTCAAATGTAAGAGCATTATACTCCACCAAAACCCCGTTTGTCAAGGGTTTTTCGCGAATTTTCTTTTGTAGGCGGGCTTACCCGTAAAAAATCCCCGCCCCGTAAGCTTAGTGTCCTTAAGGATAGTTTTTATATACGGAGTAACAACTAAATATGCGACTACAGCCAGAGGCTCCCTCCGGGAGGGAGCTGTCACCGAAGGTGACTGAGGGAGAGTGCGTTGCCATAAACTTAGAACAAACTTAACGTTGCGTGGGCTCCTTCCGTCACGGCGACATTCGACTATGTCGAAGTCGGCGTGCCACCTTCCTCCCGGAGGAAGGCTTGTGTAGTAACCTGCAAGTGCGCACTTACCCACCACCGATGGCGGTGGCGCAATAGAAAATAGCCGATGCGGAATTAAATCCGTATCGGCTATTTTACTGTCCCTTAGAACCCGCCCATAATGGGCGGGGGGTATCTTACTTCTTCAGTCCCAGAATTTCCACGGACTGATCCCGCATCTTATATTTCAGGATCTTGCCGGCGGCGTTCATGGGGAATTCCTCAACAAACAGGAAATACCGGGGCACCTTGTGCCGTGCGATGGAGGCGTTGCCAAAAGCTTTCATCTCCGCCTCGTCGGCGGTCTCTCCCTTGTGGAGGATCACCCAGGCACAGCATTCCTCACCGTACCGCTCGTCGGGCACGCCCACGATCTGCACGTCCCGCACCTTGGGGTTGGTCAGATAGAATTCCTCGATCTCCCGGGGATACAGATTCTCACCGCCGCGGATGATCATATCCTTCAGGCGGCCCGTGATCTTGTAATATCCGTCGGCCGTTCTGCAGGCAATGTCGCCGGAATGGAGCCAGCCGTCGGCGTCGATGGCCTGGGCGGTGGCCTCGGGCATCTTGTAGTATCCCTTCATAATGTTGAAGCCGCGGGCCACGAACTCGCCGCTTTCCCCGTCGGGGAGCTCCGCACCGGTTTCGGGATCGATGATCTTACATTCCACGCCGGGGAAGGCACTGCCCACCGTTTCCACGCGGTGGTCGATGTCCTCGTTTACCTCACCCATGGTGCATCCGGGGGACGCCTCGGTCTGACCGTACACGGAGATGATCTCCCGCATGTTCATTTCCTCGGCGGCACGGCGCATCAGATCGGCGGGGCAGTTGGCGCCCGCCATAATGCCGGTACGCATGTAGGAGAAATCCGTTTTCGCAAAATCGGGATGGTTGAACATGGCGATGAACATGGTGGGCACGCCGTTGAAGCAGGTGATGTGCTCGTCGTTTACGCAGGCCAGGGAGGATTTGGGGGAGAAATAGGGAATGGGGCACAGAGTACCGCCGTGGGTCATCATAGACGTCATAGAGAGCACCATACCGAAGCAGTGGAACATAGGCACCTGGATCATCATGCGGTCCGCGGTGGACAGATCCATACGGTCGCCGATGGTCTTGCCGTTGTTCACGATGTTCCGATGGGTCAGCATGACCCCCTTGGGGAATCCGGTGGTGCCGGAGGTGTACTGCATGTTGCATACGTCGTCGGGCTTGACCAGAGACGCGCGGCGGCGCACCTCCTCCCGGGGGATCATGGAGGAACGGGACAGCATCTGCTCCCACGTCAGGCAGCCGGGCATGGAGAAGCCCACGGTGACTACGTTGCGCAGGAAGGGCAGATTTTTCGCATACAGAGGCTTGCCGGGGGTCAGCGTGGAGAGCTCGGGGCAGAGCTGCTGTATGATTTCCTTATAATTGATGTCCTTGCAGTCCTCGATCATCACCAGCGTGTGGGTGTCGGACTGACGGAGCAGGTATTCGATTTCGTGGATCTTGTAGGCGGTGTTCACCGTGACCAATACGGCGCCGATCTTGGTGGTGGCCCAGAAGGTCACGTACCAGGCGGGCACGTTGGTGGCCCAAACGGCCACGTGATCGCCTGCCTTCACGCCCAAAGAGATCAGGGCGGCGGCACATTCGTCCACGTCGCGGCGGAACTGGGCGTAGGTGCGGGTGTAATCCAGGGTGGGATACTTAAACGCGTACTGGTCGGGATATTTTTCCGCCATGGTGTCGAGGACCGTAGCGAAAGTGGCTTCGATCACGTCGTACTTCTTCCATACGAAGGTGCCGCTCTTATCCCGATTGTAGTAGGTGTGCTCGTAGCTCTTCTTTTCCCGGCGGAGGGCAGAGAGATAATTGATGAAATGGGTCAGAACGATATCCGCATCGTTTATCTCCTCGTTCCAGGCGGCACAGATGTATCCGTCATAGTTCAGGGAGGAGAGGGCGCGCATCAGCTGCTCCACCGGCAATTCGCCCTCGCCGATGAGGACGGTGCGGCCGTCTTTCATATCGCCCAATCGCACGTACTTGATGTATGCACCCAGGGTTTTGATGGTGGTCTCCGTGCTCTCGCCCGCACCGAAATAGGTGCCCCGCACGTTCCAGGACGCGCCGATGGCGGCGGAGGAAAAGCGGTTGATCAGATCGAGAATACGTTCGGTTTCGGACAGATAGCCCACGCTCTCAAATAGGATCTCCACCCCGGTGCTTTCCGCACGGCTGACGGCGTCGGCCATCTTATCGTGCAAAGTTTCAAAGGGAATCTCCGCCTCTGCCCGGACGATCACGTATTCCACCCCGGCGGCCGCCGCCATATCCACGTACTTACGCAACGTGTCGGCGTCGGCTTCCGCCGTTTCCAGGGAATGGGGATACCGCAAAGCGGACAAACTGAGCCCTCGGTTCAGAAGCTTCCGTCCCGCATCGGCGGCACGGTCCCGACGGAGGATGCTGTCGGCGTGCTGGGTCCGCTCCCGCATAGCGTCGTATATTTCAAATCCCGCAAAGCCGTACTCGTCGGCAAAGCGGCACAAATCCAAAAAGGAAGCACGGGCCACGTTTTTTGTGGAAAATACAAGCTTCATTTTACTTCTCCTCGAAGACGATCTTGTTCAAGGCGTTGATGTAGGCACGGATGCTGGCGGCCACGATGTCGGTGGATACGCCGTTGCCGGAGTACAATTTTCCGCCGTTGCGGAGCCGTACCAGGGCGGAGCCCAAGGCTTCCTTGCCTTCCGTTACGGACTGCACCTGGAAATCGTCCAATTCGTAGTGATAGCCCACGCACTGCTCAATGGCGCGGAAGGCGGAATCAATGGGGCCGTCGCCGGCGCTGACGCCGCACAAAATCTCCTCGTGACAGCGGAGTGTCACCTGGGTCATGGATCCGGTCACGTTGCTGCTGGTGGTGGTGTAATTCTCCAAATGATAGGTGGAGGGAACCTGCATGGCGCTGACCGCGATCAGTGCCTCCAGTTCCTTTTCGCCCACCGCATCCTTCTTTTCCAGAATCTGCATCAGTGCCCGGTGCACGTTGCCGCAGTCCGCGTCGGACAGATCGTAGCCCAGGGCGGTGGCGGCCTGCGCTACCTGGGAGAGGGTGCTGGAGGCGTCCAAAAGGATATTTTTGTCGCTGTCGGAGGATTCGCTTTCGTAGCTTGCGCGGCGGATGCGGGAGAGCATATCCTCAATACCCGCGTGGATCTTCGTGTTGTTCAGATGGGTTTCGGCTCCGATCCGGGCGGAGCAGGTGCGGATAGCGTCGGCAAAAGCACCCGTCATCATAGCATCCCCACCGGCCATGGCGCATTTCACGCCGTCGGCACCGGCCTCGATGGCCGCCAAAGCGGAGGCGACCGCCATATGGATCCGATCGGAGGTCTGCACGTATACGGGGATCTGCAAAGCGGCCTTCACCCGGGCGGTGAGAGCGGCAATCTGCGCGGGCAGGGATGCGCCCGCATCGTCACAGAGGGTGATGGCGGTGGCACCGCAGGTCTCCGCTTCCTTGGCGGCGGCGAGGAGGAACTCCTCATCGGCACGGGTGGCGTCCAAGGCGGAGAATTCCACCTCGGCACACAGTGCCTTGGCGGCACGGATCAGGGTGCCGATCTGTGTGAGCATCTTATCGGATTTCATATGATAGGTATATTCCATCTGCAAGGTGGAAACGGGTACCTCGATCTGCAGCCGGGGACGGGCCGCGTCCTTCACGCATTCCCAGGCCCGCGCAACGTCCTCCTCCGTAAATCCCACGGGGATCGTAAGAGCGGCGCTGCGCACGTTTTTCGCGATGGTTTTATAAATGATCGTATCCTCCCGCACGTTCTTGACGGCAGGAAGCTCCACGGCATCCGCACCCAGGGAATCCGCGCAGGCGGCGATGGCCGTCTTTTCCCGGAACAGAAGGGCAACGTCCCTTTTTTCACAGAGTTTTTTCAGTGTCGTGTCCGATACGTGGATCTGTTTCATTTTCTTTACCTCATCGTATAAATTCTGTATGGTAAGATGGTGATTCAACAAAAAAACGCTCCCGTCTCCTTGTCCTCAAAGAGACGAAAACGTAAACTTCCATTTATGTTTCCGCGGTACCACTCTTTTTCATCCCGAAGGATGCCCTTTCGATGCCATCACATCGCAACTCTGTTACGGGAGTGCCCGTCTGCCCTTACTGTATTTTCACGGCAGCCGCTCTGCGGTGAGTTCGGCGGATCTTTCCCAATGCCTCGCACCAACCGGCATCTCTCCCCAGGCGAAAGAATCTGCGTACTATTCCGCTTCACTGCGTTATAATGGATGCATTATAGCGCATTTTTCCCCGTTTGTCAATATATTTTCTGAAATTTTCCCCTCACGGGAAACGCCCTCCGGGCAGGAGGGCGTGGGGTTTATCGGATTGGCGGTGAAAGACAATAAAAAGCTTTAGCTATGCACAGTTGCGCCGTAGGCGTGCCTTCTCCTGCGGGAGAAGGGGGACCGTTCGCAGGCGAACGGTGGATGAGGAGTGATCGTTTGCAAAGACACCTCATCCGTCATCTGCTTCGCAGATGCCACCTTCCCCCACTGGGGAAGGCAATAATGTTATACCGCATTTGCGGCGGCAGGGCAAGTGATGCGAGTGATAGAATATCGTGCGTCTTTAGATGCTTGCCGGTAATAGCCCCTTATAGGGGCAGAGCAAGCCACCGGTTTAGCCGGTGGTCCTGACTTGTTTCTGCCGCTTGATCTCGTTTTTCCAACAGCTGTGGCACATAGCCACGTAGGAATCGTTTCCGCCGAGGAGAATCTGACCGCCCTCGGTGACGACCTTTCCCTCCCCGTCGATGCGGGCGTTGACGATGGCTTTTTTGCCGCAGGAGCAGATGGTCTTGATCTCGGAGATGGAGTCCGCCACCTCAAACAGACGGCGGCTGCCCTCAAAGAGATGGGTCAGAAAGTCCGTCCGCAAGCCGAAGCAGAGCACGGGCACGTCACATTCGTCCACGATCCGCCGGAGCTGATCGATCTGCGCGGGGGTGAAGAACTGGCACTCGTCGGCGATGATCACGTGATCGTCCCGACCGTCGCGGAACAGATCGTAAATATTGGTTTCCCGGGAAATAGCGTCGGCATCGGCCGACAGACCGATGCGGGAGCGCACGGTATCCGCGCCGTCGCGGACGTCCAAGGCGGGCTTGATCAGCCATACCCGCATGCCCCGTTCCTCGTAATTGAACTTGGTGATCAGCGCGTTTGCGGTTTTGGAGGAGCCCATCGCTCCGTATTTGAAGTACAGCTTAGCCATAACGGAATCCTTTCGGTAGGTCATCTATAATAAAATTGTAGACAATTTTCGTCCGCTTGTCAATACACCTCGCCAAGATGGCACAAAATTCCCACTCCCGTCTTGCATAATCCG
>JBGVJO010000119.1:0-2178 GCA_045129535.1 Eubacteriales bacterium | reverse complement strand
ACGGTGATGATGGACGGCATGCCGTTGGAGATCACCACTTACCGCACGGAGGGAACGTACTCCGACAACCGCCATCCCGACAGCGTGTCCTTTACCACCAGTCTGCGGGAGGACGTGGCCCGCCGTGATTTCACTATGAACGCCATCGCTTACTCCCCGGTGCGTGGACTCATCGATCATTTCGGCGGGGCGGAGGATATCCGAGGCGGTATCATCCGCTGCGTGGGCGATCCCGATACCCGATTCCGGGAGGATGCCCTCCGTATGATGCGGGGCATTCGCTTTGCTTCGGCTTTGGGCTTTGCCATTGAAGAAAAGACCGCCGCTGCGATCCGCGAGAATAAGGAACGGATTTCTGCCGTCAGCGCGGAGCGGATCCGGGTGGAGTTGACCAAGCTTTTGTGCGGTGCGAATGTGAAGAATGTCCTTATGGATTGGTGGGACGTGCTGGGCGTGGTGATTCCCGAGATTCTGCCCATGCACGGCTTTGATCAGCGGACGCCCTACCACATCTACGACGTGTGGGAGCATACGGCGGTGGCGGTCAGCGAGACCCCTCCCGTGACCCATCTGCGGCTGAGCGCTCTTTTGCATGATATCGGCAAGCCGCCCTCCTTTTTCACCGATGAAAAGGGCGTTGGCCACTTCTACGGCCACCCGGCGGTCAGTGAAAAAATGGCCGAGGAGATCCTTGCCCGACTGAAATACGACAACGTGACCCGTCGTCGGGTGGTTACATTGGTGCGGGAGCACGACAGAATCATTGAGCCGACGGAAACCGCCGTAAAACGGGCCTTGTTCCGACTGACACCGGAGGTGTTCTTCAATCTCTTGATAATTAAGAGGGCGGACAACCTGGCTCAGTCCCCCAACTATCGGGATCGGCTGGCAACCTACGACCGGATAGAATCCATGGCTCAGGATATTCTGGAGAGGAACGAGTGCATTTCCGTCGCCACTTTGGCTGTGAACGGCGGTGATCTAATCGCCCTCGGTATGAAACCCGGCAAGGAAATCGGCGAAATGCTCTCCCTATTGCTGGAGCAGGTGATCCGCGGGGATCTGGCGAACGATCGGGACGAGCTGCTGACGTACGTGAAAAAGAAAATGAGATAAGAAAACGGCTTGCCGATAAGGCAAGCCGTTTTTATCATTTCATCAGTGCCGTAGTCAGACGGCAGAAGTCCAAGGCAGACAGCTTTTCTCCCCGGATGTCCGTGCGGATGCCGAGGGAATCAAGGGCCGCTTCCACCGCGGATTTGTCATACAATCCGCCCAATGCATTCGTCAGCGTCTTGCGCCGCTGGCCGAAGGCCGCCTCGATCATTGCCGTCACCCGCTCAAAGAAGGGGGCAAATCCGTCCCCCTGCGGGGCATCGGGATACAGATCGTACAATCCGTGAGGATGGGTTTCGATGGTCAATACAGCGGAGGACACTTTGGGGACGGGATAGAAGTTTCCGGCGGATACGGTGAACAGTTTCTTCGCCCTACCGCGCAGGGCCACGGCCGCGGTGATGGCGCCGTAGGCACTGCTGCCGGCCTGCGCACAGATCCGATCCGCCACCTCGCTTTGCACCATCAGCGTGATGCGGCGCACAGGCGACCGTCCGTCGGCAGGATAAGCTTCCAGCAGCTTCATCAGAATCGGCGTGGTGATATAATAGGGAAGATTTCCGCACACGTGCACGGGTGCGTCACCGAAGGATTCAGCAAGGAGCGCTACTACGTCCGTCTTCATGAAGTCCTCGTTGATGACCCGCGTGTTGGGACAGTCCTCCAGTGTCTGTGCCAAAACGGGAATCAACCCCCGATCAATCTCCACCGCAGTAACGGAGGGGTATCGGGCGGCCAGCTCTCTTGTGAGGGCACCGATGCCGGGACCGATCTCCAGAGCGCAGGCGTTCTCGTCGTAGTTCTCTTCATAGAAAAACGGCTCGTAGGCGGATGCCTCCGCGATGTTTTCGGGGATCATCGGGTTGATCAGGAAATTCTGGCCGAAGGCCTTTTTGGGTGCCAAGCCGTTTTCTTCCAGAATACGGCGCACCGTGGATTGATTACAAAGATCCATAAGAAAAGCGGGGAAAACTTTTGAAAAAGTTTTCCCCGTACCCCTTTTCAAAACTTTTACAAATAAATTATAAGGGCTAAGCGGAGATGTTCTCCGCAGAGAATATA
>JBGVJO010000118.1:0-12057 GCA_045129535.1 Eubacteriales bacterium | reverse complement strand
AACGCCGAATACAGAAGCAGCGATGGTCTCGCCCTTGATCTCTGCGTTCATTGCGTTGTAGAGCAGCTGTGCGATAACTTCGCGCTTAACTTCAGCGGTGTAGGAAACACCGGTGATGCCGTCAAGAACGCCAAGCTCGCGAGCCTTGTTGATGTAGCTCCAAGGATATCCGCTTGCGGGATAGTTGAAGCCCAGTGCACGAACGATCATAACGATCGCGTCGCGGTAGGTTACGTTATCGAAGGGAGCGAATTCGCTGCCGCCGATACCGTTAACGATTCCCTGCTGTGCTGCGTAGCATACGCCGCCCAGAGCTTCTGCATTGAGCTCGTCAATGTCGGTGAAGTCGGAATCATTTGCGTCGGTTTCCCAGTATGCCTTGTCGACACGACCGGTAACCATACGAGCGGTGAACAGCGCCATCTGATAGCGCTCTACCAGCTCGTCAGCTGCGTCACCATCGGTAGTACCCTTGTAAAGCTCGATAGCTTTCAGATACTCGATCGCAGCCTGGTAGTCAGACTCGCTAGTCTCTGCAGCGAATACTGCAGGAACCATGCTGAAGATCATCAGCATTGCGAGCACCAGAGAAAGAATCTTTTTCATCTTTTTCTGATCTCCTTATAAAAAAATTTTTTTATACAGGCAATACGAAAAGGTATTCCCTGCGGATACTATCATATCCTATGCGGGGAAATATTTCAAGAACTTTTGCCGAGATGTAATACTAGTGTAATATTAAGGTGTGCTTAATATTACCGGTGGGGGAAATATTGCAATTTTTGCCGTAATATGGCCGTCACTCCCCGTATAAAACGGAAGATCCGCCCGGTGAGGCGGATCTCCTTATCTACAATTATTGGAAGGTAATTTTGCTGCGCTCGCTCACGGCCACCGTGTTCGAGGCGGTTTCACTCACGTAGGTGCTCTCCACCACGAAGGTGCCCTTCGTGTATGCGCGAATCACGTAGGTGTAGCTGGCCGTGAAGGATCGCTTGCTTCGGCCGGACGTGGTGGTTTTTTGGCAATCGCCTACATAGAGGCATCCCTCCATCTGCCCGGCATTTTCGCTGATCCAGCCGTGGATCCGGTCGTCGCTTCCCGTGAAGCTGCTCTTCTCCAACCGGACGAAGGCGGCACCCGATGGAATCGGATCCGTAACGGATGCGTAATAGGAATCCTTATCCGTAGTGCCGGTAACGCTCACCGTTACTCGATAGAAGTTGGGCTTTCCCGCCAGCGGGGTAACGGATTTTTTCACCGTCACGTTTTCCGCTATAGCGGCAGAAGCCGCCTCGGGCGATCCCCAATACAGGGCGCGGACGGCAACGCCCTCACTCACTTCCGCAATACGGAAGGCAGCGTACTGATCCCGATGCAGAGTAACGGATGCAGGGCGGCGGCCACTCACTTCCACGGTGTGGGACTGTCCGTCCAGAACGTAGGTAAGCGTTTTGGGAACGTAGGCATCCGGGGCGTAGGCGCAGGCGAAGATGGCGGTTTCCAGGGCGTACGTTTCATACGCCGAGGTGCGTCTGCTCACGTATTCCATCAGCGCGGCGGCTTCCGCCGGTTGGGTAAGGGATGCGCACATCAGCGCCGCGTAGGTGATCTCCAGCGTATCCTCCGAGGTTTTGCCGGCGAAGAACGTCTCGCCGTTTTCCTCCCGACGGTATTCGTCGGCGGCCTCGCCGTACAGGGAAAGGGCATTCTCCCGGTCGCCCACGGCAGCAAAGGCAGTTGCCAAATATAACTTCGCCACGCCGTCGGCGTTTTTTATTTCACCAAAATGCTCTTTTGCATAATGCAGATCGCCCAGCACGGGGTGATCCAGTGCAGCGAGTCCAATCAGCGCGGCGGACATCGTGCGGGCATCCTGTGCCGCCAAAACGGCGCCCGCCAGATAATTCCGTAAGGTTTCCTTGGCGGAGTGGGACAGCTGATCCCCGAGCAGCAAACAGATCTTCGCCGTCAGGACTGGATCCTCCTCCGCGTAGGAATACAGGCGGTAACCGCCATTCGGTCGGTTCAATTCCGCCAGGGCGGAGGCAATCTCGTCCTCGTACAGATCGGACGCCCCGTACAGCTTCTCGCACACGAGAAGTGCCGCCAGATAGGCCGCCGTGGAATCCGTACGGCCGTTGCGGCCCCACAAAATCCGATCCACGGCAGATCCCACCGGGGAATGAATTTCGTCCACGAAGGTAAGCGTCACGGGATAGAGGGCGGGCGTCAGCCGCATAGCCTCCGCCGGGGTAATCAGCTCATTGATGCGGAGGATCACCGCAGAATCCACCACGGTGAAGGTCTGTTTGACGGCATCGGCATACTCGCCGGCGCGGGCGGTCACGGTAACGGCATATTCTCCGGCGGGAACGGGTCCGAAGTTGAAGGGAACGGAGGTGAACTTCTCTCCCCTGCCCTCCTCCTTTCCGAGGACACGGCCGGCGGAATCCGTCAGCTCGGCAGCAAATTCGACATTTGCAAAACTTCCCACACCGCTGACTTTCGCATTCAAAGCGATGTCATCGCCCACGATATATCTGCTTTCGGCGGTGGTATTCAAAAAGAACGGCAGAGTTACCACCACCGCGTCACGGGAAGCACCCATCATCACGTCCACAGGGGACACGTTGTCGATCCGCGCAGAGGCGATAGCGCTGAGGCGCCAGGTGGTGATGTTGTCCGTCAGGCGGGCGGGGATGACGGCGCGGCCGTTTTCATCGGTACGCACCGTTTCAAAAACGGGATTGTCCGCAAAGACGGAGCGGACGTACACCTCGCCCGATCCCTTTCCGCCGGTCTCGCCGGGGGCGACGGCAGAGGGGGCATCCGCGGCTTCGGTTTCCACCATCGCGTCGTCGCTGAGGGTATATCTAAAATACCGGAATCCTCCGTCAAAGACGGAGTAGCGATTATTGATGCCGTAGCGGATGGGGCGGAAGCGGATCAGGGAGGAAAGAGGCGTGGCGGGATCCAGCATCTGCTCCCGCATGGCAAAGTTGGCCTCGTCCACCACGCTGAGGAGCACCTCTGCTCCCGGCACGGGCTTGCCGTCGGGATCGGTGACACTCACCGTCACGTCCACACTTTCTCCGGGCAGCGCCTTATCCACGGAAGGCTCTACCGTAACGGTAAGCTGATTGAGCCGCGTGTAATCGTACAGCATTTCCGCCGCCAGGACGGCCACGTGATTTCGTCCGTCGCTGACCACCGCCGCCACGCGGGCGTAGGGGATCACGTCCCCCGCGAAAGTCACGGAGGTGGCGTTATCCTCCGCTACGACCACAGAGGAAATGCCGTCGGGCGTCATCACGACAAAGAGGGTTCGGAGCTTTTCGCCCAATTCTTTTCCATTATTGTATACGACGAAACGGGCGCTCTCGCCGGGAATGTAGCTGCCCGCAGGCATCGTAGTAACGGAGCCGTCCTCCCGGTAGGTGTGGAGCTCGTACCGATCGCCCTCTGAAACATCATATACGTATTCGTAGTAGGTGGCGGTAAAGGATTTCTCAAAGGTACGGCTGCCGTCGTTATAGGCAACGTCGTACCGATAGTAGGATCCGTCGATGGGATCCTTGACGTAAGGCAGCAGAATCTCCCCGTCCCGGAAGGACTCCCTGTAGGAGCGGATCACTTCTTCCTTATGCTCCGTGCGGTAGGTAGTGTAGCTTTTCTTGGTGATGGGATCGTAATAGGAACCGCTCTCATAGCTTTCCGACCAGGAACGGCGGAGGATAACGGAAATACTGCCCTCGGCAGCCTCTCCGTTCAATTGATCCCGCACCCCGTAGTAGGAGGTCATATCCGCCAGAGCGGTGGTGTCCAGGCGGTGCAGCGTGGTGCGAACCCCTTCCGTCTCCCGGGCATGATCCCACACGAAATCGCTGTGGAAATAAAGGAACGTGCCCTGGGTATACAGCGAGCTCCACTCGTCGCCGATCAGCTCAAAGTAAATGTATCCGTAAGTGGGATCGGTGGAGTAGGCACGAAGCCCGCTCTCCCGCAGAGTGACGGTGGCAACTCCGTTTTCGTCGGTGACTACCTCGCCCCGACTGCTGAATCCGTTGCAGTTGTAGAGGAAACGGAGTCCGCCGGCAGGGGTGCCGTCAAAGAAGGTGGCCCGCAGGGTGGCGGTGATCGTCTCTCCTCTCGTGTAAAAAGGCTTGTCGAAGGAAACCGATGCGGTGTACACCGGCTTCTCCTCCCGGGTAATGGATTTATAAACCGATGCCACGGAATTTCCATGCTCGTCCGTCAAGGACAAGCTGACGCCGTAGCCGGCGAAATCCCGATAGGAAAGACTGCCGTGGAAGGTGCCGTCGGGGGACACGCTGAGCGTGCCGCCGTTTGCGGCGTTGGAGGTGTATTTCAGAGAAGTGATTCCCTCGGCGGGAGTGATCACGCCCCAGAAGTTCACCGTGTCGTTTTCGAAATAGGCCTCGCGGTCGGTGTAGATATACACACGGTGCCGCGCCGTATCCGCCACCGTGGTACCGATGCACACGTAGCGGGATTCCTCCCCTGTCGTGATCACCGCCAAGGCGGAATTACGCCCCTCGGTATTCACACGGCACAGTCCGTTTTCATCCGTCTCGACGGATCGGATGGATACGGCATCGGCTCCGTCAGCGGGATTCCGCAAGCTCCATCCGGACACGCGGTCGTACAGATATACGTTCACCTGCGCACCGGGGACAGCGCCGTCCTCGGTTTGCAGCCACAGAAGCAGATCCTCACCGGAGGAAACGGTGGATACGGACACATCCGTCACCTGGAGGAATACCTGTCCGTCGAAGGAATAGGAGGATACCCCCGCCTTGCCGGAGGCAGTGAAGGAGACCAGATAACAGCCCTCATCCAGAACGGGCAAGAAAGCCGTACATTCCGGTCGATACGTGTTGCCCCTTGCCTGGGTTTCCAGGGTGTACGTACCTACCTTGGTCAATCCCTTTGTGGAAAATACGTATTCCTTGCCGGGCAGCACGTGCTCCCCCGCCACCTTTTCGTATTCCACCAAAGCAGCGGCCGCCGCACCCGCATCCCGATACCGGTACACGGTGCAGACGGTGTCTGCGGGCGTGATCGTTTTTACGTCTCTGTTCGCATTTATAAAATAGGAAAGTTCTGCCTGCTCGCCTGGATAGGCTGTCAACTCCCGACCGGCGCAGCTCATGGTGATCTTTTCGCTTTGCTGTTTCACGTCGGTGCGGAAGGTGGTAGTGGCGGAAGCGGCTGTCACCCGGCCCGATGCCAAGGGCACGCCTGCATCTACCGTTACGGTATAGGCCTCACCCGCCGCCAGCTTTTTCTGAGGGATCACCACCAGGGTTTTGCCGTGCTGATAGATCTCCACGCGGAAATCCACCTCCGGCGTCACGGTGATGTACGGTGCCAGATCTGCCCCGGCGGCCAGCACCTCGTTGAAGGTGAACTCAATGCCCGTGTTGGCGGGGACACCCGTAGCCCGATCGGCGGGGAACATTCCCGTCACACGGGGCGCGTCCTCCGTCTGGAACACGAAGGACGCCGCACTAAGCAAAGCGGGACTGTCCGATTGCGTATCGGTGACGCTGAATCGATACAGAGTGTTCAACTCCAGCGCCGTGCGGGGACGCATGGTGAATTCCGTGCCCGCCCCCGTAATTTCCATATCCGCCACAGGCGAGATCCGCAGATAGCGGGACAGCTCCTCGGCGGTGGTCTCACCGCCCGTGCGGATGGTGAAAACACTGTCGGCGGCGATCACGCCCCGCTTGGCCGTGCCGTTGGACACGGTGATCTGCCGCAGGGCCTCGGGAATGCCCGCCTCGGCACTCTCCACCTGAATGGCGTCGTCCACGGGAATGACGATCACGACCTTTTCTTTCTCCCCCTCGGGCGGGATAACGGTTTCGCAGGACGTCAGCGGCGTCACCGCAAGGATCGCACAAAGAATACCGGAAAGGATGCGTTTACCCACTTGTTTCATAGCGTCTGCTCCTTTTATAGGATGTGTACGTCTGTTAGACGGAAATAACGAAAAAAATGTTTCGGCATACGGCAAAAAAGCGCCCACGCTGCCCCGCCTTGACAATCCACTCCGCGCGTGCTATACTTACTCCGTCGCAGGACGGAGAAAAAGGAAGGCGGTGCAATTCCGCCGCGAACCCGTCGCCGTGTTTGGGCGCTGCAAGCCCTGTATCCGCCGCGGATACCGACTGCCACTGCATTTTTTGCGGGAAGGCGGCACGCAGCTACGCCCATCAGCCGAAAGACTTTGCTCCCAAGCGCACAACGCCCGCGGATCGTCGGAGCGGCTTTGCCGTTGTTGTGCCTCCTGTGCGAAACACTACTTTATTACATAATTAGGAAAGGAAAACAAACGATGAAACAAACGAAACTTTTTCGCACGCTTCTTCTTGTTTTCGCAGTGCTGATCGCGGCTACGGTACTGTGCACTGCTTGCACGCAGGCAGAACCCCAGGCGGGGACAAAAACCATCACCGTCGAGATTATCGTCGACGGCTCACCCACTGTGACCAAGTCCATCACCACCGAGGCGGAATATCTGCGCGGTGCGTTGGAGGAGGAAGATCTGATCGCGGGCGAGGAGAGCCAATACGGTCTGTTCGTCAAAACGGTAAACGGCATTACCATCGATGATGCAAAGCAGCAGTGGTGGTGCTTCACTAAGGGCGGTGCAGATCTCTTCACCGGCGTGGATACCACGCCCATCGCCGACGGCGACACCTTTGAGATCACATTGAAAACGGGCTACTGATGAAGTCCAACACCTACGCGCGGACGCTGTACATCGTGCTGGGAGCTTTGTTCGGTGCGCTTTTGTTTATCTCCCAGATCGTTGCGGCCCCTCTTCCCAACATTGAGCTGGTATCCCTCTTCATCATCGTATGGACACGGGTGTACCGTTACGGCGCCTTGCCGGGCATCAGCGTCTTCATCCTACTTGAAGGATTGTACTACGGCTTCGGCATCTGGTGGGAGGCCTATTTGTACAGCTGGTTTATTTTGTGGGGGCTCACTATGCTGATTCCCCGGGGAAAGGAAAACGTCCATCCGCTGGCAGCGGCCGCAGGCTGGGCTTGTCTCAGCGGCGTGTTCGGACTTTCCTTCGGAACGCTTTCCTCCCTCTCGTGGCTCATCCGCGGCGGTCCGTCCACGGCATTTGCTTACATTGCGGCAGGAATCCCCTTCGATATCGCCCACGGCGCGGGCAATTTCGTTTTGGCATTTCTGTTGGCCGTGCCGCTGATCCGACTTCTGTCCAAACTGAAAGCCCAGACAGGGCTGGTATAAAAACGAAGAGCTGTTGCTTCCCGCAACAGCTCTTTTTCTGTTTTGTTATACATCCAACCAAACGAACGATTGAAGTTGCTGTCTCCACTAACCGCTAACCAAGCATTCGCCTCAAAAATGTTCGCGGCGGCGAATCTCACGGTATTCGCGACGGCGGATCGCTTCCTCGTATTCCCGTTTTTCCTCCTCGGTTTCGGGGATCACCGCAGGCACCGGCGTGGGCTTTCCGTTTTCGTCCAGGGCCACCATAACCAGATAAGCCCGGTTGATCTCCCGGCGGGATCCGTCCAGATTTTCCACGAACGTCCGCACGCAAATCTCCATGGAAGTCCGTCCCGCGTGGGTGATGTATCCCTGCAGGATCACCGTGTCGTCCACGTAAGCCGGGGCGGTAAAGGTCAGAGTATCCACCGACGCGGTGGTAACGGCGCATCCGGAATGACGGCGGGCCACCACGGCCGCCACCACGTCGATCCATTCCATCAGCCGTCCGCCGAACAGTCGCTTGTATCCGTTCAGCGTATCGTACATCAGTATCTGCGCCTGCTCCGTGCGGGAGGCGGACACCGGCTTTGCCGGGCGTTCTTGTATGCTCATTTTATATCCTCGTTTTCAAATAGTTTGATATACGCCCACAGTATGGGCTGTCCTAGCCGTCGCCCCTCAATACAGCGGCAAGCCGCCGGTCAGCGTATCGGCCACCTCGGCGGGCAAAGGCTCCAGGGCCAGGCAGGTGCGGGTGGGCACCCCGTGAAATTCCGTAGCGCCGGCATCGGTGATCACCGCCGCGATGATGCCCATCTCCTCCGCCTTGGCGGCGATGGCCATCAATTCCTCCTCGGAATCCACGTATACGCAGATCTTGGCCACGCCACCGCCAAACCATTCCGTCAGGGGCGTTTCTTCACGGCCGTCCATACGGAGCATCATCCCCTCGGGGGACTCTACCAAATCGGCAAGGCGTCCTTCTTTATGCATCGCCATCAGCAGCGCCTCAATGCAGGCGTGTCCCGCCTGGGCGGCAATCTTGCCCTTCCGCATTTTCAGATCCCGCCGCATGACGATCATCATTTTCGTATTGTACATAGATTACTCCTTAGTAAAACAGTCACACCCCGCCGGTGGAAGATACGAACATCACGGCTACGGCAACGAAAGATGCCACGCAAAGCATCGCCGACAAAACCGTCCAAACGATCCACCGTCCGCGGTGTTTCTTGTTTCTCACAGCCAGGCAGATGTTCAAAGCCAGCAGTGCGGGCAGTACCGGAAGCAAGGTCAAACAGCACGTTAAATGCATGGCTATGTCCGCCAGCATTCCGCCCCATACGGTGTCCCAATGCACGCGGTACAACAAACAGAGCAAGATATCTGCCACACAGGCAAACGCATACAGTCCTTGGATAACGAAGGATGCAATTTTCAAACGCTTTTCCATCCGGTCAGCTCTCCCGATATTCAAAAAAGTTCTTGTTGTAGATATACCCGATATCCCCGTCGCACTGCAGGCGAACGTAATAGAACACGTTCCCGGCCACCGAGGTGTTCTCCAATCCTGCCGGGCTCAGATGGTACAGCTTGCTCCAGGCGTAATGCTTTTCTGTAGCACACTTGCGCCAGCTTGCCCCCGAGCGGAAGTAATACGTATGCACCATCTTCGTACTGTGAGCGTGCCGAAAGCCTCGGTGTGGCTCGTGCACATTCTCCTCCGCGATATGGCTCAGCACTTCCTCGGATATGGTAAGATCGCCCCGGTCCAGTTGGGTGAGAATTTCTTTTTTACGGGCGCGGATCTCACGCAGTGCCAAAATCAACCGAACGATATGATACACCGCCGGAAGAAACACCAACAATCCCAGCCACGGCTGACACCAAACCAAACAAATAAGCAACGCAAGGGAAATCAGAGGGGCAATGTAGCACAGCCGCCACTCCCAGTGAATATCCTTCCGCTCTTCGATCACTTTCAGAAGATCCTCGCGGATATTCTCTTTTTTCAGTAGTTCTTTTTGCATAGTGCCCTCCTATCAGCCGTACAGCCAGGACGACGGAATCAAAAACGTATAGGGCGCGGTGACGATGGCAAACGTCAGCGCCATTTTCAGCCGGATCGCCTTATCCTCCCGCCGGAAGGTGACAAAATAATTCAAAAGGAAGATGGCAGCCGCCGCAATCAGGATAGCGGGCACAGTCAGATACCACTCGTCGCCCATACGTCCCACGTCCAAGCCGATCATCATAAGCAGCATATAGCCGGAGCCGATCAGATCGGACAGGATCCCAAAGCAGAAAATGGGCACGATGTACTGCTTATACCACCGTTTCCGGTCCGCAACCTTGTAGATCGCCATAGCGGCCAGCAACACCAGACTATCGATCACGAAATTGCCGGGCAGAACGATCAGCCACAGCGACGGAACGAGCAGCAGCATCCAAAAGGGGAACAGAACGTTGTACAGTTTGATATCGTTTTTCATCGGTGGATCCTCCCCCGGAACTTCTTGTCATCCACAGTATACCACAACCCGCGCGGGGCGGTCAAGGGGGGGGGAGTCTTTGTTGGTAGGGGACGGCGCCTTCGACGTCCCGAAAAGATTCATACAAAACCGTGCGGCAAAACGAAAAGCACCCCGGCAGGGGTGCTTGTGTGGGTTTAGGATGTATTAGCAAAAAGATGCCTTATTCTTCTATTGGCGGATACACGTAGTTTTGCCAAAAACCTTGCGGCCCCATTTCTTTAAGCATATCAAGTTCACCGTTGTTTAATAACACGACTTCCAGACACGCAACTGTTTTTCGAAATCCAGTTTTGCAACGCAAAACACCTACGTCCTCTATAAGCTCAGGAAACAGCACGAAAGCGCCTATTTTATCGTCGGCGGAATCCTCATTTTCCCACTCAAAGCTGTGCTCAAACGTTATATGACACTTATGATGGTAAGCAAATGAAGCTATCATAGATAACTTGTCAAAATACCATTTTGCAATTTCTTTGTTGTTGAGATCAATACTCGGATCAACAAACATAATATATTCGTTGAATCGACTAATGGTAGGAAAGTGTTCCGGCATTTTATAGTCACTTGCTCCCATTGTCGCAAGCTTCCAAAACGGATATCTTTCGGTTGGCTTATACAAGAGAACATCAATGTGAAGTCCGCTATCAACGATTGGATGAAGGACCATGCTATCTTTTTGCTCGAAGTAAGTGTCAAAATGCTGTATGAGTTTTTTCATCTTTCTTCTATTCATGGGTTCACCACCTTTCTGCTTTTATTCTACCACACCCCGCGCGGGGCGGTCAAGGGGGGGAGTCTTTGTTGGTAGGGGACGGCGCCTTCGACGTCCCGAAAAGATTCATACAAAACCGTGCGGCAAAACGAAAAGCACCCCGGTGGGGGTGCTTTTGTTATGTATCAGATTGATAGAAAAGGCGCTGCAAAGGTTCCCTGCTTCAGCGCTTCCAGCATAATGGTGGCACTGCTCACATTGGTTGCCAGCGGAATTTTCTGCACGTCGCAAAGGCGAAGAAGCGCAGAAACATCAGGCTCGTGGGGCTGGGCAGTCAACGGATCGCGCAAAAAGATAATCAGTCCCAATTCCCCGTTTGCAAGCATAGCGCCGATCTGTTGGTCGCCGCCCAGTGGGCCGCTCTTCATTCTATGTATGGGGAGTGCTGTTTCTCCCATAATGAGGGTGCCGGTGGTGCCGGTTGCATAGAGCTCATACTCAGCAAGGACATCCTTATACTTCTTGGCAAGCTCAATGATTTCCTCTTTTTTCTTATCGTGGGCAATTAACGCGATTTTCATAACGTGTTTCTCCTTCTTTGCGTTCGCCGGATTCGGATCCCGCGTGGCGTTATCTTGCTTACTGCCCATATTATAGTATAATTCGAGCCCTTTGTAAAGAGTGATGTGTTGCCCGCATAGAAGAATTATATACGAAAAAGCACTGCGATTGCAGTGCTTTTGGGGAGGCGTGTTGAAAAAGATGCCACTTATTCTCATTCGGAAATCTAAAATGTTTTTATTCTCTTTCGGCATAACAACTGATCATTAAAGAAACCATTTTCAGAATAAAGTATATTAAAAACAAACCGATGGGAATTATACCCTCTTCAAAGGGCGACTCAACAATATTGCGAAAATGGATTCGAACAAAATCTATTATATTTTCACTAAAAAGAACAAGTAAGAGTGTGAGATTAGAAAAAATAACAAGTATTGATTTTATCAAAGTTTTTGGCCTAATCAAAAAGTAATATACGGTATAAAACAGATCTAATTCGTAGAAAACAACAAGCCCGCCGATTATTATGAGAAAAGCGGCCCCCATTCCTTCCATTATGTCCACGCCGTTGGCGGGGTCCATATCGTAATTGTAGGAGTCTATTGCCGCTATGAGGAAAGCGGTAGCCGTAACAAGAATCAGCAACAAAAAAGCACAGATAGCTATTATTTTCTTCCTTTTCACATCTCCACCGCCTTTCTGAGTTTAGTATAGCATACTCTTGGGCAAGAGTGCAAGAGGTCGGGGAATGATTGTAGGGACAGGCGTCCTCGACTGTCCGTTATACAGGCGTCACGACTCACCAGTCGCAGCGATGTCAATCTCGCATACGCACCCTCCATTCGCGCGGGGGCGCGATGCAAAGTGAGAGTGACGCCTCCAGAATGAAAAAAGCAACCCGACTGGGTTGCTTCATTCTGGCCCGTGTTGACAAAAAAGAGGCTTACTCGAACAGCTTCAAAAGCT
>JBGVJO010000117.1:0-1244 GCA_045129535.1 Eubacteriales bacterium | reverse complement strand
TGGCGGTTTGCGCGATTGTAGCTTGTGTGGGAAATATTGTCGCCAACAGAATGGCAGCCAAAACGACGATGAAATTCTCAACCCGTATGCGGAAAGACCTGTTTTCCAAAACCCTCTTTCTTTCCGCAAGAAGCACCGATCGATTTACTATTCCCTCGCTGGAATCCAGAATCACATCGGATACCTACAACGTACAGAACTTCATTGGTATGATGCAGCGAATGGGTATCCGTGCCCCCATACTTTTATTGGGTGGGAGCATTATCACCCTGACTATGGACTGGAAACTGGCACTCGTCATGATCGCTATCCTGCCGCTTATCTTCGTGGTAGTTTACAGCATTTCCCGTATGGGTGTACCCCTTTATTCCAAGGTACAGCAATCGGTGGACGGGATGGTCCGGGTCGTCCGTGAAGACGCCCAGGGCATCCGAGTCATCAAGGCACTCTCCAAGGTGGATTACGAAAACGCCCGTTATGACAGGGCCAATATGTCACTAAGAAAAGATGAGACCAGAGCGGGCGTTATTATGGGTGTCGTCAATCCCGTTATGACGATGCTGATGAATATCGGCATTGTTGCCGTTATCGCGGTCAGCGCTTACTTTGTCTCAAAAAACGCCTCCTCTGCCACAACGGTAATCGCGTTTATGCAATACTTTACACTCATTTCCATGGCGATGATGTCTCTTTCGAGAATGTTCGTTATGTACACGAAATGTGCTGCATCGGCAAAACGCATATCCTCTGTTTTAGAAGAGGTAAATGAGCTTGCACTGCACGAGGATGACGGTAGGGGTGACCCCTCGTATCATATTTCCTTTGAAAACGTGTCCTTCTCCTATCTGGGCAAAAGCAACAACGTAAATGATATATCCTTCTCCCTGAAAAAAGGAGAATCGCTTGGCATCATCGGCGCCACCGGAAGCGGAAAGTCCACCATTCTGCGCCTTTTGATGCGTTTTTACGATGCAAACGAGGGCATCGTTCGCATAAACGGCAAAGATATACGTTCATATACACGCGAGCAGCTCACTGCCATGTTCGGAGTCGTATTCCAAAACGATTTTTTATATGCGAATACCATCGAAGAGAATATTCGTTTCGGTCGTGACATCGCCGACGAAGTTATGATAAATGCCGCGAAGATCGCCCAGGCGCACGAGTTTATCACCTCGTTTGCGGACGGTTATGCACACACTATATCTACCGGTGGTACAAATCTCTCCGGCGGCCAGCGCCAA
>JBGVJO010000116.1:0-3406 GCA_045129535.1 Eubacteriales bacterium | reverse complement strand
ATCGGTAAAGCGAACGTACAAAGAGATCTTGTTCTGCTCATTCAGATTTTCCCAGATTTCCTTCGTAAAGGAGTCGATATCACCGTGCAGGGCGATGCGCTCCGGCTCACCGGTAAAGGTGGGAATGGGATTGCCGTCGCAGTTGTAGGTGTGCAGGAAATGGCCTACACCGGCGATGGGCGCGTAGGAGAAGGTGAAGCGGTTGCAAGCACTTCCCTCTGCATCCGCGCTCTTGAGAATGCTCATCTGGTAGGTAAAGGAGGCCTCCTCAAAGGTCAGCATAGCGCTGATACGGGGAGTAAAGTTGGGCGCATCCGGCTCAAAGCAGCGGGCAGTCAGCGCTTTGGAGAAGCACTTTCCGGCTGCCAGTCCGTCATACACGGTATCCGTCTGGTCGCCGTTGGTAACGATCAGATTATTCTCGTATTTGCGGATGGGAGAATAAATGATAAGGGACGGATCCTCCACCTTGGATGCATCAAAGGGATGGATGATCACCTCGTCGCCCTCCTCGATGAACACGCGGTTGCGGCTGTTCTCGCTACGGCCCATGATAAAGTATGCGGAAACCGCGTACTTCTTATCCTCGCTCAGACCCACAATGATACCGCGACCCGGATAGGTGTTGGCCGAAAGAATCTCCGACAAAGACAGGCACTTGTAAACGCTCATGATAACCTCCAGAATATGTAAATGATATAGTTATTTATTTTCGCCGGCAAGGGTGCGGAGTGCAGGCAAAAGCATACCGCCCACCGTATTGCCAAGTACGACAAGAAGGATGAATCCTACGCCGCGAAGCGAATACTCGCCCGCCAGGAAGAAATAGAAGAGATTGGCAATGGAATGCTCAAAACCCGCCAGAATAAACACGGGCACACAGAAGAGGATGCCCAAATGGGTTCCCTTTTCCTTGTAGATGGCCACGGCCGTGTACATAAGAAGTCCGCAGAAGATACCAGTCAGCACACTCTGCAAGGGCGTCTGCGCCAGTTTCGCATCCACCATAGGACGCACCACGTCGATCAGCGGTGCGCGGCTGATGCGGAGTGCCGTGGCGCTGAGCCAGGTGCCCGCCATATTGCCGAGGAATCCGGCCACGATACAGCACACGTCGGTGGGGGTGTGGCTGTTCCAGATATAGCCTATCTTACCGGTGAACAGATACAAGCCCAAGGTGCAGATCGCCAGAAGGGCGATGGCAAAGAGGGTGGAGCCTATATAGCGGTTATCGCAGGAAAGAAGCACGCTTCCGCCCACACCGATAAAGATCCCGGCGGCTATAGCCAGGAAAAAGGAATTTCGCACGGATCGCACCAAGTTTGATTTCATACGTATATCCTCCTAAAAATTCAAAAAAGGCAATCCTGTATAGTGCAGGATTGCCCAGGCGGTCGGCTTGTTTATTCCGCAGTTACACGTGGTGTACTCCACTTATCCGCCAGCAACTGCAGTTCTTTGACAAAACCAGTATAACAGAAATTCGCACCATTGTCAAGCGGGGACAGAAAATCGGGGGGATTTTTATTTTCACCGAGCCTCGCCACTGTCCGCGGCAAACAACGTCTGTGCAGCGAAAAGATCCTCTGCGTTATCTATCTCCATCCATCTTCCCCGCAAAGGACAGGCATGGAACTCCACCTGTGCAAATATATCGTGCAAAGCTACCTCACTCCACAGTCTGCGATCGTGCTTTGCCTCGATATAATCGGAGCATTTGGAGAAAAATTCCCTCGCCGCGTCAGCGGAGAATTTATACACGTCGATGGAGCAGCCCAGCGCTTGCTCCGAGGGGACCGTCTTGGAGATGGCAGTCAGCTTCCCTTCCCGCTCGATCACCTTCATAGACTCTTCCATATACCGTCCCACGTCCACCGTAACAGCGTTGGGATAGGGACAATCCAAAAGATCCCGAATCACCGAGGCATCAAAGAACACGTCGGCATTCATCATAAGAAATGCCTCGCCCGCCATAGTCTCCCGCGCCAGATACGCGGAATACATATTGTTGGTGACGGCGTAATCCACGCTTTCGAGAATCCTGATTTCCGGATATTTCCCGCGGACGGCAGACGAAAGAACGTGGGAAAGATAGCCGCTCACCACGGTAATATCCGTGATACCGCAGGCGTGCAGATTCTCAATCTGCTTCATAAGGACGGGAGTGCCGTTTACTTCCACCAGGCATTTGGGCAAATGATCCGTCAGGGGGGCCAGGCGGGAGCCCACTCCCGCCGCCAAAATCAGTGCTTTCATATTACAGCTCCGTCAGCAGATCCCGATACAGCTTCTGCAGGGTGGAGGCGTTCAGATCCACCTCGTGCAGGTACGTGTAGCGGTTGTTTCTCATAGCGGTGGCGTTCTGCATACAGTACACGAACGTATCCTCGTCGATACCCATACGGCCGGGGTGTATGTCTACGTCAAACTTGCGAAGGTAGTTCAGCGCGTCGGTGTAATCCTCGCCGATCAGCTTCAGAATAGCAATGGTGCCAAGGGCCACGTTGAAACCGTGGAGATTCTGCGTTTCACAATAGTAATCCAGCGCGTGGCTGAACAGGTGCTCCGATCCGCTGACGGGTCGGCTGCTGCCGGCGAAATCCATAGCGATGCCGGAAAGCACAAGCGAATTGGCCAGTGCATCGAGGAACTCGGGCGTGATGGAGTCGTACTGGGTTTTCATCAACGCATCCAGGGAGGTTTTGGACATCATATAGGCGTAGCCGTTCATGACCTCCTTACCCCGGGATACAGCCAGATCCCAGTCCTTCAGCGCCATATAGTTGGAGATGGTATCGCCGATGCCCGCCTTGATCAATGCAGGGGGACAGGTGGCGATCAGTTCCGTATCCAGAATCAGCATAGCGGGCATGGCGCAGCCGAGGCTTTTGGGCTTGTTATCCTCCCGCTTCAAAACGGCAATGGGAGAAGCGATACCGTCGTTGGCCATGGTGGTGGGGATGGACATAAATGGCTTTTTGGCAATGAACGCTGCATACTTGCACACGTCCAGAACCCGCCCGCCGCCCATACCGACGATACATTCCACGTCGGTGGCGATCATTCGCTCCGCCACGGACATGGCGTAACGAATGGTGTTCTGCTCCACGGTATCCACCTTGATCTGTCCCACGGCTTCGATCTGGGGACGGACGATATGACCGTACAGTTTATCTACGGCCGGGTCGGAGATATACAGAATCTTTCCGTGGATATCCGCCTCGCGAAGGGTGGCACCCACTTCGAGAATTTTCTTCTGCCCAATTTTCAGTATATTATGTTTCATAATGATTCCTTCTGTCGGGGATTTTGCAAACGTATGGCTCAATTATACCACGCTGGCATGGAATGTGCAAGGGGGGTGATACCATCCTGAAACGCAAAAGCCCGCGGGATATGCATTCTT
>JBGVJO010000115.1:0-10983 GCA_045129535.1 Eubacteriales bacterium | reverse complement strand
TCGACCACGGCTCAGGCGTGGTCATCGGCGAAACCGCCATCATCGGCGACAACTGCACCATCTATCAGGGCGTGACCCTGGGCGGCACCGGCAAGGACACAGGCAAGCGCCATCCCACCCTGGGCAACGGGGTGCTGGTAGGTGCGGGCGCCAAGCTGCTGGGCAACTTCACCGTAGGTGACGGTGCCAAAATCGCCGCCGGCGCGGTGGTTCTCGGTGACGTTCCCTCGGATTCCACCGCCGTGGGCATTCCCGCCCGGGTGGTTCGCCGCTCCGGTCAAAAGATCTGCGACGAGTTCGATCAGACCCACGTTCCCGATCCCATATCCCAGGAATTGTGCCGACTGAGCGTAAAGCTCCAGCTGCTGGAAAATAAAATCAAGGAAATCGAAAATATATCCTCCGAGGAAAGGAAGGATGCCGAGATATGAAATGCCCTCGCTGTCAGAATGAGAATTACGAAGGCGCCCGCTTCTGCACCGCTTGCGGATGTACCCTTCCCCGGGAATCCCGGGCGAGCAAATTCTTTACGGCCGCCCTCCACGCATTTTTGTATTTCGGGTTGTATTCGCTCATACAGCTGGGCGTATCCTTTGGGTATGAGGTAATGCTTCTTGCCCAAATGATGGAAGAACAGATCCTGGTAGGCGGTGCCTTGAGCGAGGAGATAATCCTGCAGCTCACGAATGACGTGATCGCCCTTACCTTGGCCCATCAGTACTCCCTTATGCTGCTGTCCGCACTGATCACGGTGCTGATCCTGGTGTTCACCTTCCGCCTCCGCAAGAGGGATGCGATAAAGGAATTGCACATCCGGCCGGTGCCCCTTGCCCGTGTTCCCTGGTACGTGCTGCTGGGTGTATCTCTGCAGCCCGCCGCCCGCCTGCTGCTGACTCTGCTCCCCCAGAAATGGCTGCAGAATTTCGCCGACACCAATTCCCTGAATCAAACCTCCGATCCCCTGGCGGTAGAGCTGATCAGCGCCATCATTGCGGTGCCGGTGCTGGAGGAGCTGATCTTCCGCGCCTTGATGTTCCCCCGTCTGCGCCGCGGTATGGGTACGTTCTTTGCCGTGCTGGTCACCGCCGGCACGTTCGGCGCGATTCACGGACATCCCGTATCCTTTTTGTACGCATCCGTTCTGGCCGTGGTGATGACGTGGCTCATGCTGAAAAACAACGAATCCGTCATCGCGTCGATTCTGTGTCACGCAGGCTTCAATGCAGGCAATTATCTCCTGTCACTCCTCTTTGAAAGAACGGAAAACGAACTGCTGATCACAGCCACGCTGACCGCTTCCCTGGCTATGGTGATCCTCAGCTCGTTTATAACCTTCCGCCCCATCCCGGATAAAGAATAAAAAAGAACCCGAAAGGATTACGATATGAAACTGTATAATTCCCTTACTCATGAGAAAGAAGAATTTATCCCCCACGAGCCCGGCAAGGTGAAGATGTACACCTGCGGACCTACGGTATATCACTTCGCCCACATCGGCAACCTCCGCTCCTACATTATGGAGGACGTGCTGGAAAAGTATTTCCGCTATGCGGGATACGACGTGACCCGCGCCATGAATATCACGGACGTGGGACATCTGACCAGCGATGCGGACACCGGTGAGGACAAGATGCTGAAGGGTGCCAAGCGGGAGAAAAAGACCGTTATGGAGATCGCCCGCTTCTACACGGACGCCTTCTTTGCGGACTGCGTGAAGCTGAACGTGAAGCGCCCCGATATCGTGGTGCCCGCCACCGACTGCATCGGCGATTTCATCCGTATGATTGAGGATCTGCTCGCAAAGGATTATGCCTACATCTCCGGCGGCAACGTGTACTTTGACACTTCCAAATTGGAGAAATACTACGTATTCAACAATTTCGAGGCAGACGACTTGGAAGTGGGCGTCCGCGAGGGCGTAGAGGAGGATACCAGCAAGCGGAACAAGACCGACTTCGTGCTCTGGTTCACCAAATCCAAGTTCGACGATCAGGAACTGAAGTGGGACAGCCCCTGGGGCGTGGGATATCCCGGCTGGCACATCGAGTGCTCCGCCATCAGCGTGAATCACCTGGGTGAGTATCTGGATATCCACTGCGGCGGCATCGACAACGCCTTCCCCCACCACACCAACGAAATTGCCCAGTCCGAGGCTTATCTGGGCCATCCCTGGTGCAATTACTGGTTCCATATCCTCCACCTGAACACCTCGAGCGGCAAGATGAGCAAATCCAAGGGCGAATTTCTCACCGTATCGCTCCTGGAGGAGAAAGGATACGATCCCATCGTGTACCGCTTCTTCTGCCTCCAGTCCCACTACCGCAAGTCCCTGGTCTTCTCCTGGGAGGGGCTGGACAACGCCGCGATCGCTTACGACAAGCTGATCGCCCGCATTGCGGCACTGGATCCCGCGGACAAATCCTCCGCGGACGGCGAGGCGGAGAACGCACTGCGCGCCACCTTCCGTGAGGCTATGGACAACGATCTGAACACGTCCCTCGCGATCACCGCTCTGTACGACGTATTGAAGGCTCCCATCTCCGACGGAGCCAAGCTGACTCTGCTGGGTGAGTTTGATGCCGTTTTGTCACTGAATCTTCTTTCCGCCGCCGAAAAGAAGCGGGCGGAGAATGCCGCCCCCAAGGCAGACGGGGATCTGACGGCGAAGATTGAAGCCATGATCGCGGAGCGTGCCGCCGCCAAGAAGGCGAAGGATTACGCCCGTGCTGACGCCATCCGTGCGGAATTGACCGCTATGGGTGTGACCTTGAAGGATACCCCGAACGGCACGGAATATACGATTGGATAAGAAAACGAAGAACTATGAGCTTGCTTCGCAAGCGATAAGAGTTATGAGGCTCGCTGCGCTCGCCGTTATGAGCTTGCTTCGCAAGCGTTAAGATAGGATCGCCTTGTTTACTCAAACTGCACCGAAGGTGCATCATAACTTGGCGGAGCCAATTATAACTCTAAACTCGCCACAGGCGATCATAACTCAAAAAAGGCTGTTGCGAAACGCAACAGCCTTTTTCTTATTTTCCGTCTGTTAAGCGGATGATCCACTTGCGGCGCAGAAAATGCCGCACGCACAACGTGCCCTTCACCACGTCCTCGGTGACGAACATAATCGCCACGATCCATATAAAGGGAATGTGGAACACCAGCCCCGCCAGGGCCACGGCAGGAATGCCGACCATATACATCGATCCCATCTCGATGATGCAGCCCGTCCGCGTATCTCCGCCGGCGCGGAAGATACCGCAGATCGCCGTGTAGGGGATCATGCGCACCGCCAGCCAGCATCCGTAGAAGAAGAGCAGCGCCGATGCCACCGCGCGGGAGCCTTCCGTTTCGATGGCGAACAGGGAGAGCAGCGGATTCCGCACCAGCAGGACCACCATGCCCATCACAAATCCCGTCAGGGGCGTGGCAATGAAGAACCGCTTGGCGGTCTGGTAGGCCACTTCCGTTTCGCCTCGGCCCACCGCCTTGCCCACCATAATGGCGGAGGCGTGGCAAATGCCCACGAAGAACACGAAGAACAGCTGCTGCACCGTCTCAAACAGAGCGTATCCGGAATATTCCTCCGTACCCTGCCGCGCCAGCACCATCACGTAGATGTTGGTGCCCACGGCCCACATGGTCTCGTTCAAAAACACGGGAGCCGCCGTCTTGAAAAACTTGCCAACGAAGGAGCCGGACAGCGCAAACATCTCCTTGATCGGAGCCCGTACCGGATTTTTTCCGATGGTGAAGAAGACGAACACCACCAGCGCCTGTGTCATGCAGCCCACCGCGGTGGCGATGGCCGCGCCCCGCACGCCGAGAGTGGGAAATCCGAAGTGGCCGGAGATCAGACAGTAGTTGAGGAACGTATTCACTACTACGCTGATTACGGAAGAAACCAAAGGAACGACTACCTGCTCCGTGGCACGGAGTGCCGCACAGGTAACCTGGGAATACATAATAAACGGCGCCGCAAAGGCCAGAATCTTCAAATATTCCACCGCCAGGGCGGCCACGTCCGCCTCGGGGCCAAAGAGACTCACGCAAAAGCCGGGAGCCAATCCCAAAGCAAACGCATAGAGAAACGCCAACAGCATCGAGGAGATCAATGCCGTTCCGTAAGTGCGGCGGATGCCACGCCGGTCATTGATGCCCCAATACTGGGAGATCAACGTAGCGGAACCGGAGCAAAATCCGAAGGACATAACGTTCAAAAGGAAAGTAAAACGACCGGCCACGCCTACCGACGCCACAGCGGTGTTGCCGAGAGGCACGATCATAGCGGTGTCAATCAGGGACGCGCAGGAGGTCAGCAAATTCTGCATAGCAATCGGCAACGCCAACGCCAGCGCCGTCCCCCAAAATCCCTTCTTCAAAGATGTATCCATTCTTCCTCTCCTTATGACATACTTGTAACAATCCTTATTATATCACATTCCCCCACTATTGAAAAGACCCTTTTGGATTTATCTGTCCGTCTTTTGTGAATGGCGGAATGGGGAAATAATTCCGCGCACAAATACAAAAACCGTCTTGCAATCCGCCATTCGGTGTGCTATAATGATAACCGAAAACGGGATACCGTTATACGGAGGCGTAGCTCAGCTGGTCAGAGCGCACGGTTCACATCCGTGAGGTCATGGGTTCGAGCCCCCTCGTCTCCACCAAAAACAAAAAGAGCCCCAAGGGCTCTTTTTATTTTTGCGGGATGCACGCTGTGCGACGTACCCCACCGCCGTAGGCGGTTAAGGTTTGCGCCGGGTTGGCATAGGATTTCGCTTCGTCATTGGATTATCCTGCTTTATCCAGTTTTGAGCATAGCTCCACAAACCATTCTTTGTTCCAATACGGTTTATAGCACTCCCATGTCAGCTCCTCACGCAGAGCTCTCACAACCCGCATATTGTCCGTTGGTGCGTCTGCTATCTTCCAACCATAGACAAGAGGATGGGTGAGAGCATGCGCTTTCACATCCATAGATTTCAAAGCGCATTCGGCCGCGCGGGTAAGATGCTTCCGAACTACTGCTTCCTCATTTTCCAAGGATGTCTCATCTTCCGCAATACAGCGGTGCAGGATGCACAGATGCTCCAGAGACTCATAACCCATATTATCATTCGGGAAAACAGTCTCGAAGATATCCGCTACAGCCTTATTGACTTTTTGAACGTAATCTTTACCATAGCATTTTACATCGATTTGATTCAAGCGCATCGCCATATAGAAAAGATTGTCAAAATACCAATAGTTTGCAAAGCGGAAATGGCCGGCAAGCCATTCTTCGTTCTCCTCAATTTGCATATACAGCATTTCTTGTGAATGCTTGAGCGAATGTGCCTTCCGTACCCATTCCTTCGCTTTCACCTTGTTTCCTGTTTTGTAATAGGTACGGGCGATCTGTCCGATGGCCTGGCCTTTATAATAGCTGTCCATGATCTCGTCATTTTGTGTGTTGTACAGTTCTGTACCAAGCTCAATGATTTCTTTCTGGTATTTTACCTTATCCGTGTTGAAATAGGTGGACATCAGCATTTCTTTCACTGCGGCATTGTTGGGCATCTTCTTATGGGCTTCCAGCCAAATCGGAAGGATTTCTTTTTTCTTTCCGTTCCGAAACAATTTTTCGGAGCGACGGCTGCATTCTTCAAAATATTCCCGTTCGTCCAACTTTTCCGCCTGCAAAAGCTCGTCCACGGTGATACCGAAATACCGCGAAATATAAGGCAAAAGAGAAATATCCGGCGAGGTAATACCGTTTTCCCACTTGCTCACCGCCTGGTAGGATACGCCCAGATACTCGGCCAACTTTTCTTGGGAAACTTTTTTTGCTTTACGAAGTTCTTTTAATTTCTCTGCAAGACTTATGTTCATCTCGATAGTTCCTTTCATCGTTCTTGTAGCTACAAACACAGTATATCACAAAAACTGAAAGAAACAATAACTGCGGTTTCTAATGATTGGCGATTTTCTCAACCAAACGGATACCAAATACAGCCTTTCTTCACCTCCCACCCCACCCAGCGCTCCAAAAATTCAACCAACAGTTCACCTCATCTGTCCTGACAATACCTGTACATCCGCCGATTTTATGTTACAATATATACAGAAGCAGACGTCGGCTCAAATGATTTGGGAGGTACACTATGGATATTTTGATTGCAAAAAACATTAAGCAACTGCGCACAGACAAAGGCATCACCCAGGAACAGCTGGCCGAAGCTATGAACGTAAGCTGTGCCGCCGTGAGCAAGTGGGAGCGGGGTGAAACTTATCCGGATATCACGATGCTGCAGCCGCTGGCCTATTATTTTGGCGTAACGCTGGACGTCCTGATGGGCTATGATGAGGAAAGGATCCGCTGGGATATCGCAGAGGCACTTGGCCATTACTGCAAGCTTCGGGTTAATGATCCCAAAAAGGCAAGAGAAGTGATCATAAAGGCCCATCACGATTATCCAAACGATTATCTGACCATGCATTACTACATGTGGAATATGGCCGGAGATATGGCGGACAACGATTCCGCCACGCTCCTTGCCCACAAGGAGGAGTTTCTTGCTCTGTGCGACAAGATTCTGGAGGGATGCACGGAGGAATGGCTCCGCCTGAGCGCATGGAACATGCGGGCCAAGATTCTCCACGCCGAAGGACAAACGGAAGAGGCTTTGAAAATCTATTATTCGAAATTTGCCGATTGGTATACTACGACGGGGCAGAAATGCGAGCAGTTGTTTTCCAAGGGTACGCCGGAGTATTACGAGTATGTGCGGCATAATATGTACACACTGATCTCCTTCGCAGGGGATAAGCTTGGCAGCGTGGTGTTCTTTGATCCCGATCTCACTATGGAGGAGAAAACGGAAAAAGCACTCCGCTGCGGAAAGATCCTGCTGTCCGCCGCCGAGGAAACGGGCGAAGCGTTCTTCGCCGCGTTGGCGAAAACGTTCCTCGGACGTATGCGAAACAATCTAATTTACAGCGGCGGCAGCGAGGAACAGATTGCTACCGTATCGGAGCTGCATCAGCGTGCAAAAGCGATCACGGATGCGGTAAAGATTTCTCCCATCAAGATACCGTAACAAAAAGAGCCCACCGGGCTCTTTTTTATCCAAAGGGATCCATATATTTATTACGAAACGTTTCGGCGGTGGTGCCTGATCTCCTCGGCAGAGTATTTTTGAGATATATGTTCAAAGAACCTGTCCTGCCACTCTGTCAGCTTCCTCTTGTTGCCCACGATCTCCATGGCGCACAGCCGTTTATCCTTTGTCAGCGGGACAAAACAAAGGTGCATATGGGGATTTTCCTCGTCCAGATGCACCACGGCGGACAAAATAGTTTCCGGGGACTGGCGCTGACTAATGAATTCCAGCGCTTGGGTGAAGAAGTCCTTCCACTCGGAATGCTTTGTATCCTTGAAAAACTCCGGTGCTGCAGTGACAAGGACTTCCACCACACGGACGCTGTCCGAGCGTGTATGGCATCCCGCTTCTTTGATCTGTCGCTCGGATTCCGCACTGTACGTGCCCATCGGCCGGATAAGGTGAAAATTCAGGTGTGTACGGGACGCATCCACATCGGGAGTGCTTCCGCCTTCCTCCCCGGTGCGCTCGTTGTGTGCCTCCAGGTTCTTGATCTCCGCGCCCTTATACTTGGCAAAGCGTAAAATTGCGAGTGGCGGTACTTCCATTGTCATTCACTTCTCTTTCTGTAGACGCTCCCAATACCCGACCCGTCGGTCGCTTGTACTTGCTTCGGTATAGGCAGCAATGCCAATACCGCAAAAAAAGATCACTCAAACGGATCTCTTGGCAACTACTATACACCATCCCCGGTGACAAAAGCGTTACAGAAAATAAAGGCCGACAGAATTTTGTTCTGTCGGCCTTGGTATTTATTGCATTGGGTCGATTACTTTTCGATTTCTACGCAGAAGCGCATGAGCACCGTGGCTATCTGGGCACGGGTAGTAGCACCCTGAGGATCCAGGATCATGCCGCCGTTTTCGTCGGCAATGCCGGTCACCAGGCCGGCGCCGCAAGCCCACTGCATAGCGGGAATAGCGTAGTGAGCAATGTCGAAGGCATCGCCGTAGGAGAGGATGTTGGTCTCTACGCCTACGCTGACGTCAAAACCTTTGTACATCGCATAACGCCACAGAATGGTAACCATCTGCTCGCGGGTAACTACGTCGTTGGGAGCAAAGATGCCATCGCCATAGCCTTCTGCGATTCCGTTAGCGGATGCCCAACGAACTGCGTTGTTGTACCAGTCGCTGTCGGAAACGTCATTGAAGCCTTCTGCGACCGCTACCAAAGGCTGACCCTCCATACGCCACAGGATCGTCACGATCTGTGCGCGGGTGGTAGCGCCGGCGGGATCAAACAGATTCTCGGGCAGACCGTTCATCAGGCCGTTCTCGATGCAATAGTGAACGCCGTCGTGATACCACTCGAAAGCGACTGCATCCTTGAAGGACCAAACGGGACAGGTAGCATCCTTGGGGCAGTTCGTGAAGTCGGGCTTCACCACTACGTCGTCGTGATCGTCTTCCCTAGCAAAGGGGAGAGCCGGAATGAACTTCGTTGCAAGAATGTGCTTACATATCGTACACTCCGTATGCATTTTACCATTGATGCCGACCTGCTGATAAATATCAGTAATCCAATAGGACGCCGTGTGTGCCTCTTTATCCTTCACAAACTCACAAGCGGGATCGGAGCACTGATACCAGTGGTAATCGGCATCCGTCATTCTGACGAAGTCGTGACTCGTTTCGTCACTGATCTTGGTGCACTCTTCGTCGGAGCACTCATACCAGTGGTGAACGCCGTTAGACTCGAACTGATCAAAGGTATGATCTACCTTGCCATTGTTTACCACACATTCAGTATGGGAGCACTCGTGCCAGTGGTAATCTGCATCGCTGTGGAACTCGGTGTAGGTATGAGGTGCCAGGTTGATGACGTCCTTACAGTCGGCATAGCGGCACTCATCCCAGTGTTCCATTTCGTTGGACTTGAAGCCATAGTCATGGGTGCGGACGGAACCGTATTCAAAGTCCTTGCTTGCATCATCGCTGCCATTGCCGCATTCGCAGCTCAGCAGGTATACGGCAGGACGATCGCAATTTGCGAGGCTTACCAGATATTCATCATCAACCACGTCCTGGGTGTAATCGTGTACGTGCTTCCACAGATAGAGGTATCCGGTATTCTCAAAGCTTACAGCCAGATTTGCATCGGCAGAATATACCTGGGATCTCAGCTTCTTGGCTGTACCGGTGGTTGTGATCGGAAGCTTTTCATTGGTTGCAAGGGCTTTGCTGGATTTAACGGAGACACGACCGGTAAAGTCGTCACGAATGGTAACTACGTTGCTTACGTTATTCTTCAGAGTGAGATATACGTCCACGGTATTGCCGCTGAAGATTACGTTACCGCCAATGATCACTTCGCCGGCACTTGCATCGGTGTCTCTTCCAAGACGAACCGCTTTCGCGCTGTTCATAATGGTACCGCCGGTGATTGTAACCTTATCGCCGGTCTTGCCGCTGCGGATGGCTGCGGCCTTGGGGCTGGTGATGCTACCTCCGGTCATATTGATGATACCGTTTGCGATCGTATCTGTGTTGCCCTCGGGGTTTTTAAACGTGCCGCCCTGGATATTCACGGTGGCCGTAGCGCCGTTGCCGACGATCTGGCCGGAGTTGCCGGTTCTCGTATATTTACCGCCCTTGATGGTTACAGTACCGTATACGTTGTCAAAGATCGGACGGCCATGATCTACGTTGCTTTCGCTCGTGATAGTGGTATCGTCGCCCTTCACAATCAGGCTGCCGTTATTGAGGAGATCAAATACGCCCATTACTTCTACGTTAACGGAAATATTCTCGCAAGTCAGTGCTGCTCCATCAATAAGGATCAGATTCTTCTTGATATATCCCGTCGTGACTCTTTCGATGGACACATCCTTCATCAAAACGTTGGCGCCGTTATTGACGATAATCGTCTCGTAGAGATTGTTTCCAATACGGGAGGTAATGGTTTTACCGTTACCAAGAATGGTGGCATCGGCGGAAATCGTCATGGTTGCTTTCTGGGTGTAGGGCTTGGTGATCGTGATCACCGCTTCATCGGCGATGGTCAGATTGGTCGTGCCGTCCCAGTAGAAATCCGTCAGACTGGAATCCGTATAATTGATGTGTACGCCGTTTTCGTCCACGGAGAAGCTGTCATCGCCAAGATTTACGATGGCCTTGGTTTCGTCTGCGGGAGTTTCAGACTCAACGGAATCGGCAGGGGTAATATCGTAAGTGGTTGCCGCACTTACCGTGACAGCCATGCCGGGGAAGAGCGACAAAAGCATTGTCAACGTGAGCAAAATGCTCAAAAATCTCTTCTTCATAATTTTCTCCTTCTTCTTACATTTGTAAAAATATAATCTCGTTTTTCTGTGCAGACCGGCGAAGTTTCCGTCGTCCTTTCTCATTGCAAAGGGAATATAGTTGTGGACTTTCCCTCCGCACGGACGAGTTGCGTCTCTTCCCCGCTCCTTCTGCGCACAAAAACGGTATAAGATAGCGGTATTATTATACAAATGGGGGCGTTACAAAAGTGTTATAAAAGCGAGAGACGGATTTTTTGTGTCTCTCGCTTTATCATTATACTTTGAAAATTAATAATCTTTTTTTATTTCGTGCGCCAGGAGAGGGAATATTTTATGTTTCAAACACATTTGCCGGAATAACATAACCTTCGGGCAGAACGATCATACAGACAAAGTTTCCACTCTTTTGTACTTGTGCATAACGATGCCAGCCTGCAGCACTTTCCGGATAGTTTTTGTTGTCAGCACCCATGTCTATGCGAGCCTGGAATATTTCAATTACGGCCTGCACATCAGCATCGTTTTTTACTTCAACCAAAACGATTTCACATGGATGCGTTACGATAGGCGGCATGTAGTATGCCTGTT
>JBGVJO010000114.1:0-2076 GCA_045129535.1 Eubacteriales bacterium | reverse complement strand
CTGACGGGTGTGGAATTTATCCTTGGCTATATGCTTCCGCTTTTGCCCATTGCCCTCGGGCAGGCAATCATCTGCTACCTGGCGGCTATCCCCTTGGGGCTCATTCCCAGCGTAAATATCCTCTATGCCGTGATCGGGATGATCCCTATGGCGGTGTTCCACATTGGGCTGGGGGTGTTGTGCGGCAGCGTTTTGGGCGTCAAGCAGGTGGGCGGCCTTTGCGGTGCTCTTTTGACCAACCTCTCCGCCTGGCTTTCGGGCGTGTGGTTTGATCTGAAGCTTGTGGGCGGGGGATTTCAAAAACTGGCCAACGCCCTTCCGTTTGTCCACGCCGTGGAGATGGAGCGGGCACTGTGTGCGGGAGATTTTCCGCTGGCCCTCCCCCATCTGGGGCCGATTTTGCTGTACGGCGCGGCGGTAACGGCGGCGGCCGTGTTCTGTTTCCTCACACAAATGAAAAAGCAGTAAGGATTTGGAATGATGAAGTACAAACTCGTTATTGACAAAGAGGCGGAAGAGGAGATCATTGCGATTGTCCACGCGCCCTCCTCTCTTACGGAGCAGATCGAGAATCTGATTCGCAATTTTTCCGGGGCGGATTCCCTTATAGGGTATAGCGAGGACACGATGCGCCGTCTTTCCTTTGGGGAGATCGAATGCATTACGGTTCTTGACAGAAAGGTGATGGCCATTGATACCGCCGGAAACCGCTATCGCCTGCAGGACAGATTGCGGGAGTTGGAGGCGGTTCTGCCCTCGTATTTTATCCGCATCAACAAATCCACCCTGGCCAACGAGCATCGGATTCTGCGATTCGATGCGGCGTTCAGCGGCGGCGTGGACGCCGTGTTCCGGTGCGGGTACCGGGAATACGTGTCCCGCAGATGCTTTGCGGAGATCAAACGGAGGTATGAAAGAATATGAAACGGTTCGTTTTGGATTTTCTTCGCCGGGGCTTTTTTGCCTGCGGCTTCGGCCCTATGGTGCTGGCGGTGGTGTATCTGATTCTGCATCGGTGCGGTGTTTTGGAAACGCTGACGGTATATCAGGTCTGCGTGGGGATCGTTTCCCTGACGGGCCTAGCCTTTGTCGCGGGGGGAATGAACGCCGTCTATCAGATCGAGCGGCTGCCTTTGATGGTGGCCATCCTCATCCACGGCGCGGTGTTGTATCTCGGGTATTTGGGTACCTATCTGCTGAACGGCTGGCTGGAATGGGGGACTTTGCCTATTTTGGTTTTCTCCGGCATTTTCGCCTTGGGCTATTTGGTGATCTGGGCGATCATTTACTGCATCATCAAAAGAAATACGGAAAGAATCAATGCGGTGCTGAAGCAAAAACAACAGAGCGTGTAAGAATAGAGGAAAGGGCGGGATTCCGCCCTTTTTATTTCGCTCCCCCGTAGGGGAGGGGCTTGCTCCTCCCGTTTCAGAAATCCGAAGCCGAACGAAACACCTCATCCGGTATCCTTGCGGATACCACCTTCCCCTCAAGGGGAAGGCACGGGATTTGGCGGTGATGTATGCATCATCGGTAGGGGACGGCGCCCACGACGTCCCGTTTTGTGAATCCAAACCGTACGTTGCGGACGTGTGGACATTCGAATTCATCGAAGTCCTGCACGCCCCTACAAGATAACATAAATCCCATTTTCGGCCGATCATGTTTCGTGCATCCAAACCGTACGATGCGGGAGGCGTAACGCCTCCCCTACAAAAAATTTCCATCTACCCGTATGGGTACGGTTGGAGAAAGAATTTCGCTTTCTCTGTAGGGGAGGGGCTTGCTCCTCCCGTTTCGGAAATCCGAAACCGCTTGTTGCGGACGTGTGGACATTCGAATTCATCGAAGTCCTGCACGCCCCTACAGGGATAGCGTAAATCCACGTCTGCGCCCCCGCGGGATAACGAAATCTTCCCATTCCCGCCTTTCTTTTTTTCCAAAATTGGCGAACAGTTGTACCAAATGTCGCTTTACACGGCAAAATGAATGTGGTATAATACACTTGGATATTTCTCGAGGAAAGGAACCAACTATGGACGTGTTTCATCTGAAAAGCGAATACACCCCCACGGG
>JBGVJO010000113.1:0-3439 GCA_045129535.1 Eubacteriales bacterium | reverse complement strand
CTCAACGATAAGGACCGTTTCATGACCTCCTATCTTATCCCCGCACCTATTCCGGAATACGATCACCACTACGCATTCGATTACACACGGCATATGATCCGTTACGTAAACTGGATCCATCGGGATGCTCTGATGACCGATATGCTCACCAAGCTTGCCAAATAATTACATAACAAAAACGGTTGGATAACTCCAACCGTTTTTCTTTTAGAACAGCGTAAGCTGATTGGTGGCGGTGAGGGTTTTCAGAACGCCGTTGCGCTCCAGAATTTCCACCATCTTTTTGGATACACCTGCCTCCCGCTTCAGTGCCTCAATGGAGTAGATCTCCTTTTCGTCACGGCATCGCATAATGTTCTCTGCCGCCGTCTCGCCCAAGCCCGGCAATGAGCCGAAGGGCAAACGGATCTTGCCGCTCTCGGGCACGAATTTATGAGCGTGGGATTTCTGCAGATCCACAGGAAGGAAGGTGAAGCCGCGCTGATAATACTCGTTGACCAGCATCAGCGCATTGTAAATTTCCACTTCCTTCTTATCCAACTCATTTTTCCGCTTTTTCATATCCATCATCGTATCGTACACATACTTTTTGCCGCGCATAACGATCTCGGAATCAAAGCCCTTGGGGGCGGCGGAAAAATAGCCGGCGTAGAATTCTACGGGATAATAGATCTTATACCACATCAGGCGAATCGCGTCAATAGCATAGGCGGCAGCATGGGCCTTGGGGAACATATACCGCACCTTTTGCAGGGAATCGATATACCACTGGGGCACCTGGCACTCCAACATGGTATTCATCATATCCTCGGGGATCTTGGAGCCCTTTTTGTTTTTACGGACGAACTCCATAATCTTGAAGGCTTTTCCCTTCTCTACCCCGTACTTTTGGATCAGAGTCAGCATGATATCGTCACGACATCCGATAACCTCCGATACGGTACAGATGCCCTCCCGAATCAGATCCTGGGCGTTGCCCATCCACATTCCCGTTCCGTGCGTAAGTCCCTCAATCTGCAACAGATCGGCAAAATTCTTAGGCTGTGCTTCCATCAAAACGTCACGGCTCAACTTCGTACCCATCTCAGGCAAGCCGAGAGTGGATGTTTTAGCATCGATCTGCTCCGGGGATACACCGATAGGTTCAGTAGTCGTAAAGCCGCGGTAGGTGGCAGGATCCGTCAGAGGCACATCAAGAATATTGACACCGGAATACTCCTCCATACGTTTGCACTTAGTGGGAATATCGTGTCCGAGAATATCCAGCTTGAGTATGGTATCGTGAAGATACTTAAACTCAAAGTGGGTAGTGATGATATCGGAATCCGCCTTGTCCGCAGGATGCTGGACAGGGGTAAAGTCATAGATCTCGTATTCCGCCGGCACGACGATAATACCGCCGGGATGCTGACCCGTAGTACGTTTTGTACCCAGGCAGCCGCCGATCAGACGCTCCATCTCCGCCCGGTTGACGGAAATGCCCTTATCCTCCAGGAAATGAGCAGTGTAGCCGAATGCTGTCTTGTCTGCCAACGTGCCGATGGTACCGGCTTTGAACGCTTTACCCGTGCCGAAGAGGACCTCCGTAAACTTATGGGCATCCGCCTGTACGTCGCCGGAGAAGTTCAAATCTATATCGGGTGTCTTATCACCATTGAAGCCAAGGAACGTCTCAAAGGGGATATCGTGTCCGTCCTGCGCCAGATCCGTGCCGCAATTCGGGCAGGATTTAGGCGGCAGATCGAATCCGGAGCCAACCGAGCCGTCTTCAATAAATTCCGTATAACGGCAGTTGGGACAGCGGTAATGGGGCGGCAGAGGATTCACTCGGGTGATGCCCGCCATCGTAGCGGCAAAAGAGGATCCCACCGATCCGCGGGAGCCCACCTGATAGCCTTTGGACTCGCTGTTTTCCACCAGCTTACGGGCGATGATATACATAATCGCAAAGCCGTTTTTGATGATGGAATCCAATTCTCGTGCCAGACGGGCGGACACCTGCTCCGGCAAGGGATCGCCGTACAGTTTTTTCGCCAATTCCCAGCATTTCTCCGTCAACTCTTCCTCCGCACCGTCGATGTGGGGCGGATAGTTTCCCTTGGGAATGGGGCGCACGTCCTCGATCATATCCGCGATCTTGTTCGGGTTTTCAATAACGATTTCCCGTGCCGTTTCCGGATCGAGGTAATCAAATTCAGCGAGCATTTCCTCCGTGGTGCGGAAATACAGCTCGGTGATCTTATCCGCATCGGAGAATTTCATACCGGAGAGGATAATGCGACGGAAGATCTCATCCTCCGGATCCAGATAGTGGGCGTCGCAGGTAGCAACCACGGGCTTACCCAATTTCTTACCGAGAGCGATGATTTTGCGGTTCAATTCCCGCAGCGCTTCATCATCTGCCACTTTGCCCTGCTCCACCAAGAAACGGTTGTTGGTGATGGGCTGCACCTCCAGGTAATCGTAGAAGGAAGCGATTTCCTCCAGTTCCTGCTGGGATTTGCCCTCCAGGACGGCGGTGAACAATTCTCCCGCCTCGCAAGCGGAGCCGATAATCAAGCCCTCCCGCAGCTCCATCAAGCGGGTTTTGGGAATGCGGGGATGACGGCGGTAGTATTTAAGGAAGGAATCAGACACCAGGCGGTACAGATTCTTCAGTCCTGTGGTGTTCTTCACCAATATGATCTGGTGATATGTTTTCAGTTTCAAAGGGTCCGAGCGGCTGCTCATGGCAGTATTCAGCGCATCCATCGTGCAGATACCCTCGTCCGCCAGCTTATCGACCATCTTGGCATAGATCATGGCCAACATTTCCGCATCATCCGATGCGCGATGGTGATTGAACTCACCCAACTTGAAGTACGTTGCCAGCGTATCCAGCTTATGCTTGTTGAGTTCAGGATTGACGTAGCGGGACATAGCCACCGTATCCAGATATCCGTTTGTGAACGGAATATCCAGATCCTCCGCCGCTTTGCGGATAAAGCTGATATCGAAGTTCGCATTGTGGGCTACCAGCATCCGGTTGCCGACAAAGGCAAGGAATTCAGGCAGTACCACGTCGATGGTACGCTCGTTTTTCACCATTTCGTCTGTGATACCGGTCAGACGCACAATCTCCTCGGGAATGCTCACACCCGGGTTAACCAGAGTGTTATAGACCTCCAGCACCTTTCCGCCTTTAGCCCGGACAGCACCGATTTCCGTAATCTTGCAAGTTTGAGGAGAAAGGCCGGTGGTTTCGATATCGAACACCACTACCTCCTCCTGGAGATCGTCTACGCCCTTACCGAACACAGCACGGGCCGTATCGTCCACAAAATAGGCCTCCACACCGTAGAGTACCTTCATTCCCAACTTTTCCGCCTTTTCCATAGCGGTGGGGAACGCCTGCAGATTGCCGTGATCCGTGATGGCTACGGCTCTGTGTCCCCAACGG
>JBGVJO010000112.1:0-12494 GCA_045129535.1 Eubacteriales bacterium | reverse complement strand
TTCCGGAGATCAACGACAATCACGCGGAAGTCATCGCCAGCCAGAAGGCACGTCTGGGCACCAAGCGCGGCTTCATTGCCGTCAAGCCTAACTGCTCCATTCAGGCATACGTGGCCGCTCTGACGCCGCTTCGTAAGTACGGCATCAAGGAAGTGGTGGCTACCACCTATCAGGCTATCAGCGGCGCTGGCAAGACCTTTAAGGAATGGCCCGAGATGATCGACAATATCATCCCCTTCATTTCCGGCGAGGAAGAGAAGAGTGAAAAAGAGCCTCTGAAGATCTGGGGCGAGGTGCACGGCGGTATCATCACCAATGCGGAAGCTCCCCTGATTACTACCCAGTGCATCCGTGTGCCCGTTACCGACGGCCACACCTGTGCGGTGTTTGTAAACTTCGAAAATAAGCCCCCCAAGGAAGCGATCCTGGAGGAGTGGCGTCAGTTCAAGGGCGCGCCCCAGCTTCTGGGTCTGCCCCACGCACCCGAGCAGTTCATCACCTATTTCGAAGAGGATAACCGTCCCCAGGCCAAGCTGGATCGGGATATCTACGGCGGTATGGGCGTGACTCTCGGCCGCCTGAGAGAGGATACTCTGTTCGATTACAAGTTCGTGGGATTGGCGCACAATACCCTCCGCGGCGCAGCCGGCGGTGCGGTGCTGACCGCGGAATTGCTCTATCGCCAGGGATATCTGGATTGATTTTGTGAACAATCGCTAAATTTTTTATAATTTTCCAAAAATATATGTACAAACCAACCATCGCGTGGTATAATTATATTGGAAGCAGAAAATGCTTTCAATATATAAAAAAGGTGGGTTGTACATGAAGATTACCGTTGTCGGCAGACAGATGAGCGTGCGTGAGAGTCTTAAAACGCTTGTGGAAAAGAAACTCTCAAAGTTTGACCGGTTCTTTGATGATGAAGCAGAGGCGATCGTCAAATTCGGCCATGTGCGGGATCTGGAGCGATTGGAGATAACCATCTCCGCCGGCGGTACCCTCTTCCGCTGCGAGGAAGAGGAATCCAGCTACGAAAACGCACTGGATGAGTGTATCGAATCCATCGAAAGACAGATCCGCAAGAACAAGACCCGTCTGGCGAAAAAGCTGCGGGAGGGCGCGTTCGTGCCTGCTCCGGCAGAGCCCGAGATACCGATGGAGGCAGAGGTGGAAGAGGAGAATACGGTGATCCGTACCAAGGTGTTCCGTATGAAGCCTATGACACCGGATGAGGCCATTCTGCAGATGAATCTTCTGGGACACGATTTCTTCATGTTCCGGGATGCGGCAAGCGAGGAAGCCTGCGTGGTCTATCGCCGCCGTGACGGTGCGTACGGTCTGATCGTGCCGGAAAAGTAAAAAACAACAAAATCGGCGGGGAGCGAAAGCTCCCCGCTTTTTTGCGTGGGGATGTTCATAGTTTTTCCCTTTTTTGTCCAAAACATACAAAGCGGTCATCCCGACAAAAAACAGCGGAGGAAAAGCCTCCGCTGTTTGGGCGATGTATGCCTCACAAAAGAAATACGAAAATGGAAATGATAAAGAAGCCGACAGCGGCCGCAAGGGACAGATAAGAACCTATCCGTTTTGAGTCCCACAGCAGATATGCCTGGCACAGACAGATGGCGGCGACTAATGGACCGAATAAATCGCCGGCGGGCTCCCACAGGGAAAGGAATGGCAAAAGAACCGCAATGACTGTCAAAACATCAAGGACAATAAGAAGAGATGAAACGGCTTTGTACATTTTTGAGGAATTTCTATGTTCTTTCTGCATAGATGCTTCTCCTTATAATGAAATTATGGAAACGATAGAATCGATTGTGGAAAAAAGTCCCTGTCTGTATACATCCTATCATATATCCGCCGCTTATTCCATCATCCGGCAATAACAAATTGTAAATTTTTGACGTCAATCCTGTTTAATAAGGCGAGAGCCAAGGAGATAGAGGAGGGGCGAGTTCGCGTATATGCGAACTCGTGGAGGGGAAAGGAACTTCGGCGTTTGAGATGGTCCTTTCCCCTCCGTGAAGGTTTTTCCCTCACAACTCCCGTGCCATCTCCGTGATTGCCGCCTTGGCCACGTACAGAAGAATCGGAACGAGAAGCACGCCTCCCAACCCGAACAGGCGGAATCCCGCAAAGACGGCGATCAGCATAAAAAAGGGGTGTACCCCAATGGTATCGCCCACGATCCGCGGCTCCGCAAACTGTCTTATGGCGTACATAGCCCCAAACAAAATAAGAAGCCCGATGCCCCGGAACATATCTCCTCCGATGAAGGCGAAAATACTCCAGGGGATCAGCACCGTTCCCACGCCCAACACCGGCAGCAGATCCACCAAAGCGATCACGAAAGCCACCAGCACCGGGCGGCTCACGTTCAGAATCAGCATCCCCGCCAGAAGCTCCGAGAAGGTGAGAAAGGTGAGAAGCAGATAGGCCCGCATACAGCGCCCCACCGCCTCCCGTATCCGCATCATCCCCACCCGCAGGCGGGTGAGGGAATCTTCGCTGAGGAAGAACCGCATCTGAGAAAGAACGCCCGATGCATCAAAAAACAGATAAAACAGGGCGATCACTCCCACCAGAACAGAGAACAGCACTTTCGGCAGCCCCACGAGCAGCGACGTGGCCAATCCCGTCAGGGCAGAGGAGGCGGTGGCGGTGGCCTCCCGCAGCATATCCGACAGCATATCCGACAGTGCCCGCAGCTCCTCTTTGTCCGACAGGGACAGCCCTCCCCAGGATTCCGCCCAGGCGGCGATCCGCCGGAGGGGATTGTTTTCGTCGTCCAGCGTGTCCATCAGAGAGGATATGGTGTCCCGGGCTCCGTCGTACAGGAATTTTCCCAGAGTGAATATGCCGAAGGATAAAATCGCTACGGCAGACACGATCAAGAGGGTTCCCCCCAGCTTTTCCGGCAGGCGGGTCCTTTGACGCAGGCGGGATGCCGCCGGCCGCAGAACCGACGCGATCAGTGCCGCCACGGCGAAGGGGAGAAGGATGCCGGAAAAATAGCGGATCAAAGCGTACCCCACCGCCGCCGCACATACCGTGCATATACCGATGGCGCCCAGCCGCACCCAGGTTTCCGTTTTCATATTTCCCACCGTCCTTATCCGTTCTCCGATGTAGTATATGCGATATCGGCGGGTTTCATCGGCGATTCCCTTGACTTTATTCCGATTTTTTGATACAATTACGGAAGCGCCTGCGGGTGCTGTATATTAAAATATTTACAGAAAGGATTTATTTCCGCATGATAAAACGGATAGTGTGTCTTTTGGCAGCGGCTCTGCTTCTTCTGGGACTGAGTGCCTGCGCAAGCAAAGACAGCGGGAATAATGGTGACACTGTTATGGTAGAGATTACAATGCGGGACGGCGGCGTGATCAAGCTGGAATTGTATCCCGATGTTGCACCCATTACGGTAGAGAATTTTACGAAGCTGGCAAGCGAGGGCTTTTACGACGGATTGATCTTCCACCGCGTCATCAAGGGCTTTATGATCCAGGGCGGTGACCCCGAGGGAACCGGTATGGGCGGCTCCGATACGAATATCAAGGGCGAGTTTGCCGTTAACGGCGTGGCCAACAACATTTCCCACGTGCGCGGCGTGATTTCCATGGCGCGTGCCCGCAGCTATAACAGCGCATCCTCTCAGTTCTTTATCGTTCATAGGGATTCCACCTATCTGGACGGTCAGTACGCTGCATTTGGCCGCGTGATCGAGGGCATGGAAGTGGTGGACGCCATCGCGGAAGTTCCCACGAACGGAAACGATCGCCCCCTCACCGAGCAGGTGATTGAGACCATCCGCGTGGTTGAAGAGTAATTTTACGACTCGAGGATAGTGCGTTTTGCACAACGAAATTTGTGTATACACCCGTTGGTTTGTTGAAACTGACGGGTTTTACTTTGGCGTTTTTACCGAAAATGCCGTAAATAGGCCTTGGATTGGGAAAATCGGTTGATTTTTTCACGGATTTAGTATATAATATGTAATATGCCGAGGCACGGCCATTTTTCGCCTTGGCGTGAAAACGAAATTTACAACAGGAGAGCAGCCATCATTATATGAGAGTTACTCGTTATATTTTGTGCTTCGCGCTTGTTATTCTTACGTTGATCACCACCGTGCTTGCCGCACCGCAGATGCTTGCCACCTCCGGCGGCGGATTGCGGAAGGGGGCTATCGCCCATCTGGCTATCACCTCCGTGAAGGTTGCCCCTGAGGTAACGCAGCAGGAGGCCGCACAGCGGCTTTCCTACCTGGGCCTTCTCGGCGGCTCCGGCTGGAAAGACGGTAAGATCGATTTTGAGCTGGACAGAAATATCACCAAATTGGAGTCCGTTATCCTGACCGCCCGTATGCTGGGTGTGGAGACGGAGCTTTTGGAGAATCCCTGCGAGCATCCGTTTACGGACGTACCCGATTGGGGCAGTGCCTACGTGGGTTATTTCTATCAGAACGGCGTGTTTGACGAGAGTGAATCTACAGAATTTCTGCCGGATAATGACGTTTCCTCCGAGGAGTTCCTTACCTTTATGTTCTATGCCCTGGGCTTTACGTCCCAGATGGAGGAATACAATTCGGCTATGGCCGGTGTCAGCGGTTTGCGTGCCGGCATCTGTACGGAATTGAAGGATTCTTTGACCCGCGGTGATGCGGTGATGATGCTTTTCCGTACCCTGAACGCCACCATGAACGGATCCGATCAGCTTCTGTCCCAGGCTCTGCTGGAGAGGGAAGCCCTTTCCTATCAGGATGTGCAGTTCCTTTTGTGGGAGTTGGATGCGGAGACGGTGAATGCCTATATCGCCACCCGCGGCTATACTACGGAAAAGATCCTGCCTGACGGCAAATATACCATTGTTCTCACCGGTACCGATCGCTGCCTGAACGTGGCGGTGGACGGCGCGAACAGCGATTTCGAGGGCGTGGGCGTTACCGTATGGAAGCGTACGGGCGATATTTCCCAGAAGTTCCGCACCGTTCGCACAGAGCAGGGCACGTACAAGCTGTACTCCTGCGCCTCCAGCGGCGGCTTCAATCGCATCCTCGGCATCGGCTATTACGGTACGGCCGGCTTGTATTGCAATAACTCCACCTATGCGGGTGAGTATTATATCCGTTACAACGACGAAGGAAACGGCAGCTGGAGCATTATCAACGCGGCGGATTCCAATAAGGCGTTGGGAACGAAGAACAACCGCAACGGCGCCTCCGTGACGCTCGTGTCTCCCTCGGATGAAACGATGGCGCAGTCCTGGTCCTTTGAGTTTGACGGCGTATCCAATGAGGAAGGATATGAGTATGCTCTGTATCCCTCCGATACCCTCTGCGTGACCCAGGGTGCCTACGACACCTATTCTCACCAGAAGCAAAACGCTTTGGATATCACCACCAAGAACAAGAGCGTCTACGCTCCCTTCACCGGCAAGATCGTGCGGATCGACCGCGGATATTCCCGCTATAATACCGTATGGCTGCAGAGCTGTGATAAGGTGGTATACGCAGACGGCACGGTGGATTATATGACCGTCGTGTTTATGCACGATAACAACGTAAGCGATCTGTCCGTTGGCCAGATCGTGGGCCAGGGTGAATATTTCTACGATATGGGCGTAGCGGGCGGAGCTACCGGCTCTCACGTGCATATCGCGTGCATCCGCGGCAAATACAATTCCAGAATGGGCCTCACCGGCAGCGGTGACGTGCGTGTGGAGAAGGCCTTCTTCCTCCCCGACGATATCACGGTTTACGCCGGATACGGTCTCAGCTGGATCTCCCTGAACTGATAACACATACCGCCGCCTCCACTCGAGTGCGGCGGTTTTTGCCCTACTATCGACAAAAGGAGTCAGGCATATGTCCTACGATTTGAATACGGCAAAGGCCCGCATAGATTCTCTGCGGCGCGAGATCGAGCATCACAGAAAACTGTATTATGAAAACGATGCCCCCGAGATCAGTGACTTTGCCTTTGATGCGCTTTTTGAGGAGCTGAAAGCCCTGGAGGCAGCCTATCCGTCCCTGGATCGGCCCGATTCTCCCTCCCACCGGGTGGGAGGCAGTGCGTCGGAGAAATTTGCCGAGGTGAAGCACGTGGTGCAGATGGGATCTCTGACCGACGTGTTCGATTTTGATGCTTTGCGGGCGTTTGTTGAGAGCGCCAGACAGACCTTGCTTGAGGCAGGGGAAGAGGAGATCCTCTTTACCGTGGAGCCCAAGATCGACGGCTTGTCCGTGTCTCTGACCTATGAGAAAGGACGTCTTGTGATGGGCGCTACCCGCGGCGACGGATTCGTTGGAGAAAACGTGACGGAGAATATCCGTACCATCCGCTCCATTCCGGAAGTGATTGAGGATACCTCCGCCCTGGTCGTGCGGGGTGAGGTGTATATGCCCCGAGACGTTTTCTATACGTTGAATGAAAAACGGGAGGCTGCCGGTGAGAAGCTGATGGCCAATCCCCGCAACGCGGCGGCGGGATCCCTCAGACAGCTGGATGCGGCGGTGACGGCGGAGCGACAGCTGGATATTTTCGTGTTCAATCATCAGTGGGGCAGTCTGTACTCCGACGGACGGGATTGCACCCGCCATAGTGAGACTGTGGCCCGCATCGGGGAATTGGGCTTCCCGGCAATCCGCTTGCTGGCGGTGACGGGGGACACGGAAGAAATCCTTTCCGCTATTGAACAGCTGGGACGGGAGAGGGACTTACTCCCGTACGACATCGACGGTGCCGTTATTAAGATCGATTCTCTTGCCCAAAGAAAGATTCTGGGCGAGGGCAGCAGCACTCCCAAATGGGCGGTTGCTTATAAATATCCTCCCGAGCAGAAGGAAACCAAGCTCCTGGGAATTACCTTCCAGATCGGCCGTACCGGCGTTCTGACGCCGGCAGCGGAGCTTTCTCCCGTGCGCCTGGCGGGCACCACCGTATCCCGGGCAACGCTGCACAATCTGGATATCATCCGTGAGCGGGACATCCGCATCGGAGATACGGTTATCGTCCAGAAGGCGGGCGATATTATCCCCGAGATCGTGGGCAGCGTGGCTGCCAAACGGGACGGCAGTGAGATACCGCTGGCCGTGCCCCAGGTGTGCCCCTCCTGCGGTGGAAAGCTGATCTTCGACCGATTGGATGAGGAAGAGGGCGGTGCAGCGGAAAACGTGGGCGCTCTGCGCTGTATCCATCCCGCCTGCCCCGCGCAATTGGAGCGGCGGCTGATCCATTTCGCCTCCAAGGCGGCCATGGGCATAGACGGCATGGGCCCCCGCATCGTGGGATTGCTCCTTGCGGAAAATTTGATCGCCGATCCGGCGGATATCTATACATTGACTAAGGAACAACTGGCCGCACTTCCTCGCCTGGGCGAGAAGTCGGCAGAGAATCTGATCTCAGCCATCGAGGCTTCAAGGGAAGCCGGCGCCGCGCGTCTGCTGTACGCCTTGGGCATCCGCCATACGGGTGAGATCGCCTCGGCATCTATTGTGAATCATTTCGGCTCCGTGGACGCGCTGTTTGACGCCACGGAAGAACAGCTTTGCGAGATCGCGGATATCGGCGGTGTGACCGCCGCCGCGGTGAGGGAGTATTTTGCTCTGCCGGAAACACGGGATCTGATTGATCGGCTGAAGGCCGCCGGCGTGCAGACCGCTTTGGCGACGGGCGGAGAAGAGCTGCCGCAGATCTTCGAGGGCAAGACCTTCGTCCTGACGGGCACTTTGCCCACCCTGTCCCGTGATGATGCATCGGAGATGATCCGCCTTCGCGGCGGCAAGGCATCCTCCTCCGTATCGAAGAAAACGGATTTTGTTCTCGCCGGCGAGAAGGCGGGATCCAAATTGGATAAAGCCAACGCCCTGGGCGTGCGTGTCATTACCGAAGCGGAGTTCCTCGCTATGCTGGAAGGCGGTGGCGAGGCATGATCTGGCTGTGGATCCTCGCCGGGATAGCGGTGCTTCTGCTGCTTGTGCTGATCGGCGGTGCCGCCTATATGTACCGATTCGGCTTGAGCCGCCGTCCCTTCCCGTGGAGTAAGGAATACAGGGATCCGTGGGCGAAGCGGCCCGGTGGCCCCCGCTTGGTGGACGGCGTGCCCTTTAATCCGAACGGATGGGGCGATGCTATCGTGGAGGGTGAGCAGTGGATGTACGACACATACCACGCTACCGGCCGCCGTTACACCATGACTTCCTATGACGGATTGAAACTGGCGGCGGATTATTTTCCCCCCGACGGGAATGCCCCCCGCGCCATCGTTTTGCTGGCGCACGGGTACCGATCCGGTCCGCTGCTGGATTTTTCCATCTCCACGAAAGAAATGCTGGAGATGAATCTGGGCTGCTTTATCATCCATCACCGGGCCCACTGGGCCAGTGAGGGAGATTTGATCACCTTCGGCGTAAGAGAACGGTACGATATGCGGGATTGGGCCCGCTTTCTGGAAAACGAATTCCCCGGTGTACCGGTGATTATGGACGGGTTGTCCATGGGTGCCGCCACCGTAATGGCCGCGGCGGCATTGGATCTTCCCGAAAACGTCCGTGGCATTATCGCCGATTGCGGCTATACCTCCATGCGGGGAATCTTTGATAAGATCATTCGGGAGTGGTTTCATCTGCCCCCCTTCCCGCTGGTACATATCACCGATCTGTACTGCCGTATCCGACACGGCTTCGGCTTCTCCGACGTGAACAGCGCCGAGACTCTGGCCCACGCCAAGGTGCCCGTGCTTCTGGCCCACGGCCAGGCGGATTCCTTCGTGCCTCACCGCATGGCGGAGGAGATCTACGAGGCAGTGAAGGATAAGATCGACATCACCTTCTTCTCCGTGCCCGAGGCGGATCACGGCCTCAGCTATCTGCAGGATAACGCAGGCTACCGCCGACTGATCGAGGAACTTCTTGACAAATGCCTGAAAGATCCGTCTTGACGGCAAAGTCATACGGGAGTATAATATCTTTTGTGAAATTTTTTACTGAAAAAGGAGAATCCTATGAGTGAGTTTTTGAGTACGCTGGCGCAGGCGTCGCTCTCTATTATCCTGCGGATTTTGGGTGTAATTGTCGTTTTGGTCGTTGGCCTTCGCCTGGGTAAGGTCTTGTCCAAGAAATTTGTGGAAGCTAAGGCTAACGAGAAACTGGACGTGACGATCCGCAATCTGTTCGGTAATTTGATCCGCTGGTCCATCAGCCTTTTGGTGGTGGTGACCATCTGCGGTCTGCTTAATATTCCCACCGCCTCCATCATTGCGGCCATCAGCGCTATCGGCCTGGCCATCGGTCTGGCTCTGCAGGGCGGTCTGTCCAACATCGCCGGCGGCATTATGATCATTCTGTTCCGCCCCTTCCGCATCGGCGATTGCATCACCAACGGCACCTATACCGGTACCGTCGTGGATATCGGACTGTTCTATACCACTCTGACTACGGGCGACAACAACTCCGTTGTGATCCCCAACGGATCTCTTATGAATTCTTCGATCCTCAACTATTCCCGTCACGACAAGCGCCGTGTGGATCTGGACGTTTCCGTTTCGTACGATGCGGATATGGATCTGGTGAGAAAAGTGCTTCTGGCTACCGCTGCCAACCATTCCATGGTGCTGCAGGATCCCGCACCCCAGGTAATGCTGGTGGAGCAGGGAGCCTCCGCTTTGAAATTCCGCCTCCGCGTGTGGTGTGAGAACGCCAACTACTGGACCGTGCTGTTTGACTTGAACGAGGATGCCAAGCGCGCCTTTGATCAGTTCAAGATCCAGATTCCCTTCGACCAGCTGGACGTACACGTGGTGGAGAAGAAGTAAACAAAAAGGGCACCCCGACACGGGGTGCCCTTAGTTTTTCTTTTTCAATATAATCCACAGAATCGCCGACAACGCGGCGATTCCCAGGGAGATCACGGCGGTGCCGTAGCCGAAGAGTGTTTCGGATAGATACGTCAGCCCCGGCATAAATCCGTAGCCGGGCAGGCTGTCGTAATACGTTCCCAATCCCCAACACAGCGCGGCGGACAGAAGCGACGCGATCAGTGAGGTGAGACGGTAACCGGCCGTTCTTCGGCAAATGGCTAAAATAAGCGAGAGCACCTGAAGCGCCAAAAGAAAAATATAAAAAATCACCACAGAAAAACCTCCTGTTTTCCGTTGACAAAATCTCCGTTTTCTGCTATACTGACAGTCGAAATTTTGGGAAGGGATGTACAGACATGGTCTTTATCGGTAAGCTGGGCAAGTTTGTCCGGGTCAATCTGGTGTTTGTGATCGCCGTGCTGGCGGCCATCATCACGTCCTTTATCGTTGTGCCGGACAAAGAATACCTGGGCTATTTCGATTTCCGTACGTTGACCTGCCTGTTCTGCACGCTGGCCGTGGTGGGAGCCCTGGGCAACATCGGCTTCTTCTACACCTTGGCCAAGGACATCGTCCGCCGCTTTACCACGTTGCGCTCGGCGGTGTTGGTGCTGATTTACATCACCTTTATCGGCTCTATGCTGATTGCCAACGATATGGCCCTGCTCACCTTTTTGCCCCTGGGATATTACGTGCTCCGCGAGACGAAAAATGAGCAGCATATGGCCTTTACGTTCATCATGCAGAACATCGCCGCCAACCTGGGCGGCATGCTGACGCCCTTCGGCAACCCGCAGAATCTGTATCTCTACAGTTACTTCTCCATTCCCACCGGGGAATTTGTGTCCATTATGCTTCTGCCATTCCTTGTGGCGGTGGGACTGATCACGTTGTCTTGCATCGTGTTCACCCCGGCAACAAAGCTGGAGTTGGGGGCTGAACCGCCGAAGCTGGATCGCCGGCGCACGGTTTTGTATCTGCTTTTGTTCGCCTATTCCATCGCCATCGTCTTCCGCGGAATCCCCTACTGGACGGGATGGATCGTCATTCCCCTCAGCCTCTTTTTCCTGGATCGGGAGGCCCTCAAGCGGGTGGATTATCCCCTGCTTGGCACCTTTGCCGCGTTTTTCATCTTCTCCGGCAATATGGGACGGATCGAGGCGGTGCGGGATCTGTTCGGCGCACTCCTCGCAAAGAACACCTTGATCTTCAGCGCCCTGTCCTGCCAGTTCATCAGCAACGTGCCCAGCGCGATTTTGCTGTCCCATTTCACCGAGGATTACGCGCCGCTTCTCGTTGGCGTGAACATCGGCGGATGCGGCACGCTGATCGCCTCATTGGCCAGTCTGATCACGTTCCGCTCCTTTATGTGCAACGCGCCCCATCAGGGCAAGAAATATTTTCTTATGTTCACGGCGTTCAATTTCGCGTTCCTCATTATCCTCGCCGCCGTGATGTCCTTTGTATATTAAGAATCAGTTTTGCGCAGGCTTTTTCGCCTGCGCTTTTTTTACGCATACCAGCAGTACCGCCAGCACGGCGATCACGGCCAAAGCCGCCAAGAAGATGTTCTCATTGGGAACGAAGGATTTTGTGCCATCGTTGTTCACGATCATTTCCGCATTGGCAAGAACCGTCTTGCCGATGAAGGGTCCAACCACGCCGGGAATCAGCACCTGAGAGAAGATCCGCACGCCCTGGAACCGGCCGGCCTTTCCCTCGGGGGTCAGATCACGGATCCGCGCACCGAACACAGCCATGCCGCACAGATAGCCGCACATCATCAGCAGCGATCCCACGAATACGAGCGCCGTCTGGCGGAAGAAGTACAGAAGCACGTATCCCGCCGCCAAGGAAATCAAGCTCCAGAGAACGGAGAAGCCAAATCCCCGCCGATCGTATACCTTGCCCCACAGAGCGGTAGCCACCGACGCCAGAATGATGGCAGGCGCCATCACGAACACGTAGTCCGTCATGCCCAGGGATATCTCGTAGTAGAGGATCAGATAGGGCATAAAGATCTGTATGGAAACGTTGAACAGAATAAACGCGATGAGGGACAGATACAAGGCCGGGTTTGCCTTGATGGTGGCAGGGCGGAATCCGTGGATCACGGTGCGGACGTATCCTTCCTCCATCTTGGGCAGGACGGGATCCTTGATGAGGAAGAATCCCAGCACGCCCACGGCCGTGACTACACCGCCGATGATGGTGAAGATCGCCGTCCAGCTGCCGGCCTGATCCAGATCAAAGGCCATAAATCCGCCAAACACGGCAAGGCTAGCCACCAGCGGCATCATGGCGTTGATACCCTCGGCGGCGCCCCGGTTGGTGGCGTCGGTGCTGTCCGTCAGCCAGGCGTTGAATGCCGCATCGTTGGCGGTGGAGCCGAAGAAGGTCATCACGCAGTCCAAAACGATCACCAGCGTGATGCCGATGGCGGAAACGGAGGCCGCCATGGGGAAGGCCGCGTGGATCAGATCCTCCCGGAGCAGGGTGAATCCCAGGATGGAGATGCCCCACAGTATGTATCCGCCGCAGATAAAAATTTTGCGGCGGCCGATCTTGTCGGACAGCGCGCCGATCAGTACGGTGGTCAAGGTCGCGGCTACGGCGCTGGCGGC